>NZ_JBFBAS010000035.1:0-62305 GCF_040682335.1 Streptomyces sp. NPDC051219 | reverse complement strand
GTGCGGGGGTTTTGACGTACTTCTCGACCGGGGGCCCCCCCGGGCGGGGCCCCCCGCTTCTCATGTCCGCGACTTCACTGAGTCCGTGGAGTCTGTGGATCTTCTGTGGAGCTAAGGAGAATTGAACTCCTGACCTCCTGCATGCCATGCAGGCGCTCTACCAACTGAGCTATAGCCCCTCGCTGAGGTCCGCCCGGTTTCCCCGGCGGCGACGCCAACATTACACGGTCTTCCTGGTGCTCCACCAAATCGTTTCCGGTCTGTACAGATCAGGGCGCTACTGTCTGCGTTCGTGACCGTGACCGTGATCGCGCGAACCGCCGCGCGCCGGGCCCTTTCCGAGCGCCCTGTCCTCGTCGCCGCCTCGGCCTGCGTCGTGTCCTTCGCGGTCTTCTGGGCCGCGCAGCGCGCGGCCGGCGTCTCGATGATCGACCTGCAGGTCTACCGCGCCGAGGGGGAGGCCGTCCGGTCAGGTGCGGACCTCTACGCGATGCGCACCACCACCGCGAATCTCGCACCGACCTACCCACCCTTCGCGGCCATGCTGTTCACTCCCCTCACCCTCCTCGGAGTCCCGGAGATGCGGAGTCTCGCCACCGCCGGGAACCTCCTCCTGGTGTTCGCACTCGCACATCTCTCGCTACGACTGGCGGGCCTGGACCGGCCCGGGGCGGCGCTGTGGACCGCCGCCGCGGCGGTCTGGTGCGAGCCGGTGTGGTCGACCCTGCGGTACGGGCAGGTCAACCTGCTGCTGACGGTGGCGGTGCTGTGGGACTTCACCCGGAGGCACGGCCACCGCTGGGTGGGCGCCGGTACCGGGCTGGCCGCCGCGGTCAAGCTGACACCCGCCCTGTTCGCCGTCCTCGTGCTGGCGGCGGGCGTGGCGCAGGCGCTCCGGCAGGGGACCTGGAACCCCTGGCTGCGCCAGGCCGCGGTGGCCGCCGGGGCCTTCGCGACCGCGACGGTCGCGGCCGCCGTCGTCCTCCCCCACGACTCCCGCCGCTACTGGACCGAGATGGTGTTCGCCGCGAGCAGGGTGGGCCGGGCCGAGGACACCGCCAACCAGTCGCTGCGCGGGGTGCTGGCACGGCTGCTGCACACCGGCGATCCGGGGATGTGGTGGACCGCGGCTGCCGGCCTGGTCGCGCTGGCCGGGCTCGGCGTCGCCGTGGTGGCGGCGCTGCGCGGCGACGCGGCCGGCGCGGTGGTGGGGTGCGCGGCGACAGCGCTGCTGATCAGCCCGGTCTCCTGGTCCCACCACTGGGTCTGGTGCGTGCCGATGCTGGTGCTGCTGGGCTCGCGGGTCCGTGGTCCCTGGGTGGCCTGTGCGGCTCTGGTCTTCTGCTCGTACGCGCTGTGGTGGATCCCGCACGGTCCAGGACGTCTTGAACTCGCCCTCAACGGCGGCCAGGTGGCTCTGTCGGCCCTCTACGCGCTCGCGGCCGCCGGAGTGCTGTTCACGCTGTCGCGAACGAATAGAACCGCTTGAGCGTGCAGTGCTCGTCGAGCAGCCGACCGTAGATCGGCTCCCCTTCGAGCTCCCGGTAGGTCTCGATGGGGTCGCCCTTTATGATCAGCGCCCGCGCGCACTCCTCGCACCAGTACTGATAGTCCGGGTTGATCGGTTCCATGTCCCGGACGATCGGCGTACCGCTGCCGCACCAATCGCATTTACGCCTATGTGCACCCATGCGTCAGCTCCAGCTGTGGCCGCAGGCCGTACACACGTAGGAGATCCCCCCGTTGTCGCCGAGCACTTGGGCCACGTGGCCGGAACCGCAGGACGGGCACTTGAGGCGAGTGCGGGCCGCCGCTCTGCCGAGCAGGCGGCGGACCTCCTCGAGGATGCTCGCGGGCATCACACTTCCCTCCCGTTCGGGCCGTCGTCCCCCTCCGGCCGTCCGATTCTGCCATGGCTCCGCAAGGGGGGCAGCGGCGTCGCCGTAGGAGACCGGCCACAACGCCGAAGATCGCCGCCGCCGTCGGCGCGAGAGCGCACACAACCAGCGCGTCGACGCATCCGCGCGCCCCCGGCGCATCGAGCAGATTCAGGCAGAATGCCCCGAATTATCGCAACCCCGGTCACCTGGTCGAGCTGAGTGAACGTCACCAACAGGCCAGCGGCGGCCGCCGAGCTGCCGGTGATGGTGGGGGCCCCTGCGCGGCGCGTAGGGAGGCCATGTCGCTGCGTACGCACAGACCCTGACAGCCGGACACGTCCGGAACGACAGAATCCCGCCCCCCACGCATGGGGAACGGGATCCGATTGTGGAGCTAAGGAGAATTGAACTCCTGACCTCCTGCATGCCATGCAGGCGCTCTACCAACTGAGCTATAGCCCCGCTGTTCGCGTCTTCGGCGTTTCCGCGCTGCGAACAAGAAGAACTTTAGCCTGCGCCCGGCCAGAAAGTGAAATCCGGTCCGGGCACCTCACCGGGCACCTCAGTCGTCGTCGCCGAGCACGGGCTCCGGCAGCGTCCCGGCGTTGTGCTCCAGCAGCCGCCAGCCGCGCGCGCCCTCGCCCAGCACCGACCAGCAGCAGTTCGACAGACCGCCGAGGCTCTCCCAGTGCGAGGACTCCAGGCCGAGGAGACGTCCGATCGTCGTACGGATCGTGCCGCCGTGGCTGACGACCACCAGCGTGCCGTTCTCCGGGAGTTTCTCGGCATGGCCCAGGACGACGGGGGCGGCCCGGTCGGCCACCTCGGTCTCCAGTTCGCCGCCGCCGCGCCGCACCGCCTCGCCGCGCTTCCACGCCGTGTACTGCTCGCCGTACTGCCGGAGGATCTCCTCGTGCGTCAGGCCCTGCCAGGCGCCGGCGTACGTCTCGCGCAGGGCGGAGTCGTGCGCGACGTCGAGGCCCGTGACGGCGGCCAGTTCGGCCGCGGTGGCTGCCGCCCGCTTGAGGTCGGAGGCGACGATCGCGTCCGGCCTCAGCGAGGCGAGCAGCCGGGCGGACCGGCGGGCCTGGGCCACCCCGGCGTCGGTCAGCTGGATGTCCGTGGACCCCTGGAAGCGGCGCTCCAGATTCCAGGAGGTCTGGCCGTGCCGCCACAGGACGATACGGCGGCCGGTGCCGCCCTTGGTGCCGTTCAGCTCAGCTCACCGTCCAGATCGCCCTCGTGCAGCCGGGCGTGCTCCTCGGCCTTGCCGCGGGTCTTGAGGGCGTCCTCGGGCAGCGGCAGCTCGGGGCAGTCCTTCCAGAGGCGCTCGAGGGCGTAGAAGACGCGCTCCTCGCTGTGCTGGACGTGTACGACGATGTCGACGTAGTCGAGCAGGATCCAGCGGGCGTCGCGGTCGCCCTCACGGCGCACCGGCTTGGCGCCGAGCTCCTTCTGGAGCCGCTCCTCGATCTCGTCGACGATCGACTTGACCTGGCGGTCGTTCGGGGCCGATGCGAGCAGGAACGCATCGGTGATGGACAGCACATCGCTGACGTCGTACGCGATGATGTCGTGCGCGAGCCGGTCGGCTGCTGCCTGGGCGGCGGCCTTGATGAGCTCGATGGAGCGGTCCGTGGCGGTCACAAGCCATGCTTTCGGGTCGGCGGTCAGATCACCTCAAGGGTCTCACGTACCGCCGACACCTCCCGCAGGCATAAAACAGCCTTGATCAATCGATGATGATCATTTGTCCGTGTAGTCCCTGCCCAGCACGACCGTGACGTCCGCGTTGGCGGGACCCTCGGCCTTCTTCACGGAGTCCACCGGCAGCCCCAGCGTCTTGGCCACCTCCACGGCCTTCGCCTGCTGCGCCGCGTCACGGTACGTGATCGTCGAGGAAGCCGTCGCGGTGGCCTTTCCGCCGTCCACGAAGGTGTAGCCGCCATTGACCAGCGCGACGCGGGCCTCAGCGGCCGCGGACTCGCTGCCGGTGGCGTCCTTCAGGCCGACGCGCACGGCGGACCCCGGCTCCGGGCTCTTGACCGTGCCGCCGAGGACCTCCTTGACCACCCCGGCCGTCGCCTCTTCGCTCAGCGTGCCGTCGTCCTGGACGGGCAGCACCGCGGTCTCGTAGTCGCCGATCTTGGCGTGCTCGGCGAGCTTCGCCAGCGAGGCTCCGAGGTCCTTCTCGGTCAGCGAGGGGTCCAGGATCTGCGCCAGCGTCTGCACGGTGACCGTCGCGGCCGCCGGGTCGTCCGGCATCTTCCGCAGCACGCCGTACATGACCTGCCCGAAGCGCTGCAACTGCTTCGCCTCCGCCTCGCCCGGCGCGCGGTACGTGGCGTACGCGACCGCCATCGGGCCGCTCAGCGTCTGGGCCTCGCCCTTCTTCACCTCGGGCGTCCCGGCCTTCTTGTCCGCGGGCACCGTGGCGTCCGTGTCGATGTCGATGTTGCCGACCTGCTCGACGAGATTCTCCAGGTAGGGGGTGTCGAGCCGCCAGGTGCCGCCGATGCTGGTACCGAGCACGGTGTCCAGCGCGTCGCGCGTGCCGGCGAGACCGTCGTCGTCGACCGACTTGCCGAGGGTGGTGGCGGCGCCGTCGTCGGAGCTCACGGCGAGCGAGTTGGGGAGCAGGACCGTGGTGCCCTGCTTGGTGGTGACGTTGTCGACGAGCAGCGCCGTGGAGGTGCCGCCCTTCTTGGTGTTGTGCAGATGCACCACGATCACGTCGCGCTTCTGCGGTCCGGTGGCGGCGGCCTGCTTCTTGTCCTCCGACCCGGCAAAGCCGGGGAGCATGCCCGCGTACCAGAGGTAGCCGACGCCGCCCGCCACCACCAGCGCGAGGACGACGGCCAGCGCGACGACCCGGTTGCGGCCGCGCCGTTTGGCCTCCTCGCGCCGCTCGGTACGGCTCTCGGTGAACTTCAGCCAGTCGATGACGTCCTCGGAGTCCTCGTCGGGCTCCTCGATGAACGAGAACTGCTCGGTCCGGTACTCCTGGCCGGAGCGGCGCTGCTCGGGCACCGACGCGGCCGGCTCCGGATCCGGCTCCCGCTCGCGGACGCGCTCCGGCGCGGGAGCCTGTTGCGGGATCCACTGCTGCGTGGTGTCGACGGCCTGCTGGGGGCCGGTGGAGTAGTCGTACCCGTAGTCCTGCTGGGGGGCGTACTGCTGCCCGCCGTACGGGTCGTATCCGCCCTGCTGGGGCTGCTGAGGGTGCTGAGGGTGCTGGGGCTGCTGAGGGTGCTGGGGCGGTGGGGACTGCTGCCCGTACGGGGCGTAGCCGTACCCCTGCTGCTGCTGTCCCTGCTGTCCCTGCTGTCCCTGCTGCTGGGCGTACGGGTCGTACTGCTGGTACACCGGCTGCCCGTATTCGTCGTACCCGACGAACTGCTGCTGCTGGGCGTACGGGTCCTGCCGCGCGTACGGGTCCTGTCGGTCGTTCACCGCTGCCCCTCTCCGTGCTCTCTCGTGCTCCCCGTACGGCCCGGACCGGCCGGAACCTCAGTCGCCCCGGTACAGCGCGCGCTTGTCGATGTAGCGCACCACGCCGTCCGGCACCAGATACCAGACCGGATCCCCCTGCGCGACCCTGGCCCGGCAGTCCGTCGACGAGATGGCCAGTGCCGGCACCTCCACCAGGGAGACTCCGCCCTCGGGCAGCCCGTCGTCCGTCAGCAGATGCCCGGGACGGGTCACGCCGATGAAATGGGCGAGGGAGAACAGCTCCTCGGCATTCCGCCAGGTGAGGATCTGGGACAGCGCGTCGGCACCGGTGATGAAGAAAAGATCGGCGTCGTCGTTGCGGGAGCGCAAGTCCCTGAGCGTATCGATCGTGTAGGTGGGTCCGGCGCGGTCGATGTCGATGCGGCTCACCGAGAACTGCGGGTTGGACGCCGTGGCGATGACCGTCATGAGGTAGCGGTCCTCGGCCGGCGAAACCGCCTCGTGGGTCTTCTGCCACGGCTGCCCGGTCGGTACGAAGACCACCTCGTCCAGATGGAACAGCGCGGCCACCTCACTGGCGGCCACCAGGTGTCCGTGGTGGATCGGGTCGAACGTCCCGCCCATCACACCGAGTCGGCGCTTGACCGGACCGGTAGGCACTTCCTGCTCTCCCATGCGTGCAGAGCCTACTGGCCCGGTCGAGCGGCCCTGCCTCAGCGGTCGCGGTTGAAGCGGGTGGTGATCCACAGCAGGAGCAGGAGCGCGAAGAGTGCGCCACCGCCGGTGAGGTAGGGGCTGAGACTGGCGTGTCCGCTGCCGTGCTCGCCACCTTCGGAGGCGAGGGTGACCAGGCTGTGGGCGGTGCTTGTGAGGCTCATCTTCGGCAGGACCTATCGGGAGTCGGGAGTCGGAGCGGAGTCTTCGCGCACATCGTATGCGGGCGCTCCGGGCACGCTCACGCCGACTCAGTCGTTGTCGGGGTATCCGCGCGGCGGGAACGGGACGGGGCGGGCTGTTCACGGCCTCCAGAAGGGACCGCAGCGCCTCAGCACATACGCTGAGGCCGTCAAGGGGGACGAGCAGACTCACGGGCAGACTCGCAGACAGGGGGACACATCCCATGACAGACAGCAGTCACGACCACGTGCCGAGCCGCAATCGCCAGCGGTTCCCCGGCATCTCCTCACGGGCGTACGAACACCCCGCGGACCGCTCGGCACTCGTGGCCCTGCGCAGGCTCACCGGTTTCGACACGGTCTTCAAGGCACTGAGCGGACTGCTGCCGGAGCGGAGCCTGAGGCTGCTCTTCCTCTCCGACTCGGTCCGGGTGAGCGAGGCGCAGTTCGCCCATCTCAACACCATGCTGCTGGACGCCTGTTACATCCTGGACCTGGAGAAGGTCCCGCCGATGTACGTCACCCAGAACCCGCAGCCGAACGCCATGTGCATCGGGCTCGACGAGCCGATCATCGTGGTCACCACGGGCCTGGTGGAGCTGCTCGACGAGGAGGAGATGCGCGCGGTCGTGGGCCACGAGGTGGGCCACGCGCTGTCCGGGCACTCCGTCTACCGCACGATTCTGCTGTTCCTCACCAGCCTCGCCCTCAAGGTCGCCTGGATCCCGCTGGGCAACGTCGCGATCATGACAATCGTGACCGCGCTGCGCGAGTGGTTCCGCAAGTCGGAGCTGTCGGCCGACCGGGCCGGGCTGCTGGTCGGCCAGGACCTCAAGGGCTCGATGCGCGGCCTGATGAAGATCGCCGGCGGCAACCATCTGCACGAGATGAACGTGGACGCCTTCCTGGAGCAGGCCGCGGAGTACGAGGCCGGGGGCGACCTGCGCGACTCCGTGCTGAAGATCCTCAACGTGCTGCCGCGGACGCATCCCTTCACCACCGTGCGGGCCGCCGAGCTGAAGAAGTGGGCGGAGACCCGCGACTACCAGCGGATCATGGACGGCCACTACCCGCGCCGGGACGAGGACCCGGAGACGTCCGTCTCCGACTCCTTCCGCCAGTCCGCTGCGCACTACGCGGACACGGTACGCACCAGCAAGGACCCGCTGATGAAGCTGGTGGGCGACATCGCCGGTGGCGCCGGCGACCTGGGCGGCAAGCTGCGCGACCGGTTCACCGGGAGCAGCCGCAACGGCAGCGACAGCCCGGACGGCCCCGGGGCTACGGACGGGGAGGCTTCGGGGTCGCCGGGGTCGGCATAGCGCCTGGGGCCAGCGTGCCGCACACGGCCGTGGCCCGGCCGGAGTCAAAGGGATCCGTACCGGCCGGGCCCTCGCGCGTCGCCTTCTCGCCGGGCAGCAGCGGCTGGAAGTGAACGGAGGGATCGGGGGCGCAGGACTGCGGCCCGGCCTGCACGTAGGACAGGTGCACCTCGGCCTGGTGTGTCCGCAGGTCGTCCCGGTCGAAGCGCAGATGCAGTTCGCGCCGGACGGTGAAGAGGGAGGCGTCGTCGGCCCGCCCGGGCGCGGCGCCGGCTTCCCGCACCGCGTAGACGAAGGTGTGGTCGGTGATTACCTCGAGCATGCCGGGCCCGGCCTCCGCGAAGCGCATGGTGCCCCGCACCCGCACCTCGGGGTCGGCGAGCGCGGTCTTCGTTGGGTCGAAGCGGACCAGCCAGCCGGTGGCCGCGTGCCTTCCGTCGTCGGCCGGGAAGTCGAGGCTGCGGTCGAACTGCGCCACCTGGTCGGGGTCGAGCAGCACCCGCACCGGCCGCTCGGTGGCGCCGGTGAGCACATCCGGGTCGAGGGAGGACTCGACGAGGTAGTCCTTGGCAGTGGCCAAGGCGGCCATCACCTGGCTCTCCGAGAAATGCGCGGTGCGCCGCGCGGCCGGAAGAGTGATTCCCGCCGCGCCGACCCGGAACTGCGCCGCCTGGCTGTTCGCGAAAAGGTCATCAGGGGTGCCGCCCGGCACGGTTCCCTCGGGCGCGAGCGGGATCACCGTCATGCCGAGCGATTCCGCCCTGTTGGCGGCGGGTGGAGCGTAGGGGTGGCGCAGGCCCATGTAGATCGCCGTACCGAAGGCCAGCGCGACCACCAGGACGAGGACCAGCGCGTGGGTGGAGCCGCGTCTGCCCGCCCAGGCCGGGCGGCTGCGGACGGCCGGGGCGTGGTCCGTGATGCGCTCCTGGGCGGAGTACTCCTGCAGCCGGGCAGCACGTACGAACGACTCGTCGAAGACAACGGATCGGTACTCGTCCTCGCCACCCGCCGGCACGCCTTCGGGTGTCCCCTCAGGTGGGTCTCCAGGCCCTGCCATACCTTCAGGGTAGGTCGGCCGGGGCTGACGTAAACGCACTGGTCCACGACAACTTGTGACGAGTTCCGACGACGAGTTCGCACGTAACCGGTCAGGGCCCGGTCAGGGCGTACGCGGCTCCGCGGACACGGCGGGTGCGGAGTACTCCGCCGAGGCCGAGGGGCCGGCCGGCCGGCCCGGGACGAGGCCATTGCCGGTCCCCGTGTCGACGCCCGTCGTGGCAGGCGGCGGGACCTGGTCCTGACGGTTGGAGGCCGCCCCGCGATAGACGGCCGTGAAGGCGAGGGCGACCATTCCGATGCCCATCAGCAGGGCGAGAACCCAGGCGACCGGGCGATGCCAGCGGCCCTGGCCGCGGTACGGGCGCAGAGCGCCGCCGTGGCTGCCGTACGGGCCGTACTCGTCGTCGTCCGGGCCCGCCGGGCAGTGCACGTCATGGGGGTACCGGCCGTAGCCGTAGCCGTACTCGCCGGTGGCGTCCGGCCCGTAGGCCTCGTCGTACGGGTCCTCGTCGGGGGCGGGGCCCCCGGACCTGGCCCGGGCCGCCTCGGCTTCGGCACGCGCCTGCGCAGCGGCCAGGAGCCGCTCGACGGCCGTCGGTTCATGGACCTCGGCGTTCCGCACGAAGTCCTCGTCGAAGACCACGGAGGCGAAGTCCTCGTCCGCGCCCCCGCGGTCGTCGTCGGGCTCCCAGCCGTCCTGGAACGGCTTGCCCCCCACGTCGTCCGGCACGCGTCCAGAGTAGACCTGGGGGGTCGCTTTGGGCAGGGAGAGCGGACATTCGGAGGGCCGGGGTGCGGCTCGCGGAATCGGAGCCGCGCTCACCCCCCGGCGACGGCTGTCACCGTACGTGACCGTCGCCCGTGACGATGTACTTCGTCGAGGTCAGCTCGGGCAGGCCCATCGGCCCGCGTGCGTGCAGCTTCTGCGTCGAGATGCCGATCTCGGCCCCGAAACCGAACTGGCCACCGTCCGTGAAACGCGTGGACGCGTTCACCGCGACCGTCGTGGAGTCGACCAACTGCGTGAACCGGCGGGCCGCCGCCTGGGAGGTGGTGACGATCGCCTCGGTGTGCCCCGACGTCCACCGCCGGATATGGCCGACCGCCGCGTCCAGCGAGTCGACCACGGCGGCGGCGATGTCGTACGAGAGGTACTCCGTCTCCCAGTCCTCGGCGGTGGCCGGTACGACGGTGGCCTTGGAGTCCTCGCCGAAGGCCAGCACGCGGTCGTCGCCGTGTACGGTCACACCGGCCTCGGCGAGCGCGTCCAGCGCGCGCGGCAGGAAGGTCCCGGCGATGTCCTGGTGGACGAGGAGCGTCTCGGCGGCGTTGCAGACGCTCGGCCGCTGCGCCTTGGAGTTGACGAGGATGTCCACGGCCATGTCGAGGTCGGCCTGCGCGTCCACGTACACATGGCAGTTGCCGGTGCCGGTCTCGATCACCGGCACGGTGGACTCCTCCACCACGGTACGGATCAGCGAGGCGCCGCCGCGCGGGATCAGGACGTCGACGAGGCCGCGGGCGCGCATCAGTTCACGGACCGAGTCGCGGCTCTCCCCCGGAACGAGCTGCACCGCGTCGGCCGGCAGCCCGGCCCCGGCGACGGCGTCGCGCAGCACCTCCATCAGAGCGGTGTTCGAGGAGTACGCCGACGACGAGCCGCGCAGCAGCACCGCGTTGCCCGACTTGAGGCAGAGGGCGGCGGCGTCGACGGTCACATTGGGCCGGGCCTCGTAGATGATTCCGACCACGCCGAGCGGGACCCGCACCTGGCGCAGGTCGATGCCGTTGGGCAGGGTCGACCCGCGGACGACCTCGCCGACCGGGTCGGGCAGGGCCACGACGTCCCGGACGTCGGCGGCGATCGCCTTTATCCGCTCCGGCGTGAGCGTCAGCCGGTCGATGACCGTCTCGGTGGTCCCGGCCTCGCGGGCCCGCCGCACGTCCTCCGCGTTGGCCTCGACGATCTCGTCCGTCCGCGCCTCGAGCGCGTCGGCGATCGCCAGCAGCGCTGCGTCCTTCGCGGACCGCGGCAGTGGCGCGATCTCGGCGGACGCGGCGCGGGCCCGGTGAGCGGCCCGGATGACGGGGGACTGATCGTCGGCAGGAGTGAGCGAGGTCATGTTCGCAGAGTACTGCGCTCGCCGCGGGCGACTCCCGTTCCCCCCGCGGCCGGGGGTTCTCGCTCCGGCTCATGTCCCACTTACCGAGAACGCGGGCAGCGGGCCGGCAGCCCGGCCGGGACCGCGGGTGCGGGTCAGAACGCGGGTGCGGTCAGAAGGGGTGGACGCCGACCGGTGCGGCCGGCGGCGGGCCGTAGCCCTCGGCGATGCGCTGGTGGTAGGTCTCCCGGTCGATGACCTCAAGGCCCACGATCTCCCACGGCGGCAGTTTCGCCGTCGACCGGTGCTCTCCCCACAGCCGGAGTGCCACCGCCGCGGCGTCGTGCAGGTCGCGCGCCTCTTCCCAGTAGCGGATCTCCGCATGGTCGTTGGCGTACCTGCTGGTGAGCAGAAAGGGGTGATCGTGAGCGAGCTGTTCAAGCCCGCGTCTGACCTCCTGGAGCGGCGTCTCGGCACCGGAGACGCTGAGGGTGATGTGCCACAGTCTGGACGCGTGGAGCTCCTCCCCACGGGAATCCGCCGTCTGTGACCCGGCCTCGAAACTCGCTCCGGCTCCGACGCTGGTCAGTGCACGCTTGTCCTCGCCCACCGCCCTGAAGGCGTGGGAGGTGCCCCCGTCCCGGGGCTTGGCCCCTGGGCGCGCTCGTCTCACCGGCGGCCTCCTGTTGAACGCTCATCGCCTACTCCCCCGCAACAAAGTTGACCAGCCCGCGGCCCCGAGCGTGGCGGTTTTGCCGAAGCTCTCCGTGCGGAGGCAGGACTTTCGGCCGTTTCGGGTAACCGCGGGGGGTCAGGGCTGGAGAAGTACCAGATCGTCGCGGTGCACGACCTCGCGTTCGTACGCAGGACCGAGTTCGCGCGCCAGCTCCCGCGTCGACCGGCCGATCAGCTGGGGGATCTCCTTGGCATCGAAGTTGACCAGTCCTCGGGCGACGGCCCGCCCCCTGGTGTCCCGCAGTTCGACCGGGTCGCCGGCCACGAACTCGCCCTCCACCGCCGCGATCCCGGCGGGCAGCAACGAGGTCCGGCGCTCCACTACGGCGCGCACCGCCCCGTCGTCCAGCGTGAGGTGCCCCTGCGGGGTGGAGGCGTGCGCGAGCCACAGCAGCCGGTCGGCGGAGCGCCGGCCGGTGCTGTGGAAGTAGGTACCGGTGGCGCGGCCGGCGAGCGCGTCCGCGGCCCGGATCGCGGAGGTGAGGACCACCGGGATGCCCGCCGCGGCGGCGATGCGGGCGGCCTCGACCTTGGTGACCATGCCGCCGGTGCCGACCCCGGCCCTGCCCGCGCTGCCGATCGTGACGTGCTCGATGTCCCCGGGGCCGCGCACCTCGGCGATCCTCGACGTACCAGGGATGCTCGGGTCGCCGTCGTACAGCCCGTCGACGTCGGAGAGCAGCACCAGCAGGTCGGCCCGGACCAGATGGGCGACCAGAGCGGCCAGCCTGTCGTTGTCGCCGAAGCGGATCTCGTCGGTGGCGACGGTGTCGTTCTCGTTGACGACCGGCAGGGCGCCCATGGCCAGCAACTGGTCGAGGGTCCGGTAGGCGTTGCGGTAGTGCGCGCGGCGGCTGGTGTCGTCGGTGGTCAGCAGCACCTGGCCGACGCGTACGCCGTAGCGCGCGAAGGAGGCCGTGTAGCGGGCCACCAGCAGCCCCTGGCCGACGCTGGCCGCGGCCTGCTGCCGGGCCAGGTCCTTGGGCCGACGGCGCAGGCCGAGCGGGGAGAGCCCCGCGGCGATCGCACCGCTGGAAACGAGCACGATCTCCTTCTCGCCGCCGCTGCGCGCCTTGGCCAGTACGTCGACGAGAGCGTCCACCCGGTCGGCGTCGAGTCCGCCGGCGGCCGTGGTGAGGGAGGACGAACCGACCTTGACCACGATCCTGCGAGCGTTCGTCACACCCTGCCTTGCCGCTGACACGTACGTCCCCAATTGCTCGCCCGGTGTCCCGCTGTCCCCGCGGGCACGGCCCGCGGCTCTCTCCTGGCAATCTACGCGAGCCGCCGCGGGGGCCGCCTGCGCATTCCGCCCCGTGGACGACCGCGGAGCGCCCGGGCCCCCGTCCACGTACGTCCACGTACGGGGCTGCGCACGAATCTGTGTACGGAACTGCGTACTCGGTCCCTTTCGCGTGAATCCAGCCGGGTGGCCATTCCCACCGTCGGGTGCCTCACGTTCACCAGCAAGTCCCCTTCGCGTAACCGGCTGCTTGGAGCCCCCGGCATTGAACCCCGTACAACTCCTTGCCCCTGCCGTGCTTGCGGCATCCTTCGCCCTTCAGGTCGTAGGAGCCCTCACCCCCGACGCTCCTCTGTTGATCGCCTCGACGCTGACCGGCCTGGCCGCGGATCTCGCCCTGCACCGCTGGCAGCACGGGCTCGTCAACCTGCTCGCCAGAGTCCGCGCCGATGTCACGGTCCGTCAGGTCTTGCGGGACTTTCTTCTGGTATTGGGCCTGCTGAGCACCGGGGAGCAGAACCGGGGAGCGGCCGCGCTGCCGCTGGTGTTCGGGCTGCTGGCGTTCTACGTCCTGCACTTCGCCTGCCAGGGGGCCGCGGCGGTGGTCCGGCGCAGCCGTACCCTCCCCGTCGTCACCCGCAACATCGACGCCTCCGCGCTGCGCCTGAACCCCGCTCCCCCGGCGCTGCTGATGCGCCGGCCGGGGCCACGGATGCTGTGGTTCTGCCTGCCGTACACCGCGGGACTGCTGCTGGCGGCCTCGGCTGGGGCACCGCATTTCGGTGCCGCCGGAATCGCGGTCTCGCTGGGTCTGGCGCTGACCGCTCCGGCCGAGTTGCTGGCACATCTGCTGCCGGGCCGCCGCGCGCCGGGCGAGGCGGAGGTGCTGGCCTGGTTCGACCGCTGGCTGGAGGACTACCGGCCCACGGTCGGCATGTACTTCTCCGGCGGCGCCACCTCGGCGTACCAGGCGAACATGTGGCTGGGCCCGCTGGCCGGCCTGGGCGGCCGCCCGGTGATCGTGCTGCGCGAACGGTTCATGGTGCAGGAGATCGCCGCGACGGAGATTCCGATCGTGTGCATCCCCAAGGTGGCGCACCTCATGCGTCTGAAGCGCTCCACGCTCAAGGTCCTGATCCATCCGGCGAACTCCGGGAAGACCTCGCAGGTGCTGCGCATTCCCACGATCAAGCACGCCTTCGTCAATCACGGCGAGAGCGACAAGCTCTCCAGCTGCAATCCGTACGCGAAGGCGTACGACGAGGTGTGGGTGGCCGGGCCCGCCGGGCGCGAACGGTACGCGCAGGCCGACGTCGGTGTCGACGACAAGGACGTGGTCGAGATCGGCCGCCCGCAGCTGGCCGCGGTCAGCCCGTACGCGGGCCCGCCCGCAGACGGCCGGGTCACCGTGCTGTACGCCCCCACCTGGGAGGGGTGGACCGACGACCCGGGCAACACCTCGGTGATCCTGGCCGGCGAGAACCTGGTCCGCGCCCTGCTCGCGGACCCGGGCGTGCGGCTGCTCTACAAGCCGCACGCGATGACCGGCTCGGTCGACAGCCGGGCCGCGGCCGCCGACGCCCGCATTCGCGAACTGGTCCGCGAGGCCAACGGCCGGCGCCCGGGACCACGCACGCCGTCGAAGGCGGCCGTCGCCGAACTGGCCAGGCTCGCCTCGGCGTTGGAGGCGCTCAGCGCCACCTCGTTCCCCGACGACTCGGACTCCGCGGAGCGGATGAGGCTCCAGGGGGTCCCCGCCGCCGACAACGCCCTCGCCGTGGAAAGGGCCACCGAGGCGTGGGAGTCGGCCTTCTGGGCCTCCCTGCCCGCTGGAGCACATCAGGTCGTCTCCGGGCCCCGGCCGACCCTGTACTCCTGCTTCAACCAGGCCGACCTGCTCATCAGCGATGTGTCGAGCGTCGTCTCCGACTACCTGGCAAGTGAGAAGCCGTATGCCGTGGCCAACACCACCGGGCTGCCGGAGGAGATGTTCAGGGCGGCCTTCCCGACCGCACGTGCGGCGACGATCCTGACGCCCGACGCCATGGGTACGGCCGAGCTGCTGGCGTCGGTACGCGATCCCTCGAAGGGCGGACTCCGGTCCGCCCGCGCCGAGTTGAAGGAGTACCTGCTCGGCCCGGCGCAGCCCTCGGCGGCGGTCCGCTTCCGCCGGGCGGTGCTCGCACTCAGTGCCGGTGCGGCGGCCCACCAGGCCCGGATGGCTCAGCGGGGCGAGGCGGTGATCCCCGCGCAGCAGTTGGACCAGCCGGACGCGTTCCATCCCCCGGTACGGTCCTGAGCGGGCACCCGTGCCCGGGCGGAGAGCGCGCAGGCCCCACCGCCCATCGGGCAGCGGGGCCTGCGCGCTCGGCGTATGCCGTGTGAACCGGCCGGCGTATGCCGTGTCAGCCGGCTGCCGGGACGTCCGGGGCGAGCGACTTCGCCACGGCCGCGTCCGGATCGGCCTGCTGCTGCTCCAGCCGCTGGTTGCGGGCCTCGGCCCGCTCGGCCAGGTCCCGTACAGCGGCGCTGAACCGCTCGATGGAGGACGGCTCATCGGGCCCGAGCAGGTATTCCTTCAGCTCACGCCGCGCGGCGGCCAGCGTGTCGGCGCCTGCATCGAAGATCGCGGCGAGCAGTTCGTCCGTCTCCTCGGCGCTGTTGGAGAGGATGACCGCGGCGCGCACCGCGGTGTTCTGCCGCCTGAACTCCTCGGCGCCCAGCCCCGCGGAGTCCGCGACCGCGTACGGCTTGCCGCTGGCGATGAAGTCCGACACCACGCTGGAGATGTCGGAGACCATGCCGTCCGCCTCGTTGAAACAGTCGTACAGCCGTGGCTCGTTGCCGACGATGACCCGGTGCTCCCACCAGCCGAACGTACGCCAGTAGGCGGCGTTCCAGGCGTCCCGCAGCGCGGCCGTCTCGGCTTCGCACACCGGGTCCGCCAGGGCGTCGCGCGACACCTCGGCATCGTCGCTGCCGGGCCTGGCCGGACCACTCATCTCGGCGAGTTCGGCCTCGATACGGACCAGCTCCGCCCGGGCCGCCGCCTGTTCGGCGCGGAGTTCCGCCGCCTTCGCCTGCCAGCGCGGATCGACGGCACGCTCGACCGCGGCCTTCTCCACCATGGACTTGATCCGCAGGTGCGCCGCCTTGGCCTTGGCGCTGCGCGTGCCGGTGAACGGGTGCGGCTTGTAGAGGACCCGGACGGGCGGCTCGGCGTTCAGCAGCCGCCGCACGATGTTCTCGCCGGCCAGGATCAGGGAGGTGTTGCCCGGCTTGTCGTCCCAGCCCTCCCAGGTGGGGGCGTACAGCACGGTGGGGACGGGGTTCCGGGGCTTGCCGGTCCACGTCTCTATGGGGGCCAGCTGCGGGCGTCCGACCTCGACGATGTCCTCGTCGCGGACGCCGATGTCGGCCAGTGCGTAGCGGTCCCGGCCGGCCCGGCCGGCTGTCCACACCTCGTCGTACGCCTTGCTGAACGGGTTGATGCTCGCGATCTTGTCGCTGTCGCCGTGCCCGACGAAGACGTGCTTCATGGTCGCCATGCGCAGGACGTGGATGTTCTTGCCCACGTTGGCCGGGTAGAGCGCCACGCGCACCGACGACAGATCCATCTGCATCATGTGCACGCCGCCCGGCACGCAGACCACCGGAACCGCGGTGGGGTTGAGCTGCGCCATCAGGTTCTGTTCGCGCAGGACGATCAGCGGCCGGCCCTCGATCCGCGCCATGGTGTCGAGCCACATGTTGACCTGGTACGCCGACTCCTTGGAGCCGGAGAAGTAGAGCATGGTGGTCGGCTGGTACTCGCCGAGCCAGGTGCCCAGCGCCTTGAGGACGACCGGCGCCTTGGGAACGATCCGGCTCCGGCGCAGGAACGGGACCAGCGCGAGCGTGTAGAGCACGGCGAGGCCCAGCGTGACCGCCATGCCGACGTAGCCGATGGCGTCCTCGCCGGCCGCGACGGCGGCCAGGATGCCGGCCATCGCCGGGATGTCGAGGTGCTGCATCTTCTCCGCGGAGCGGTTCAGCAGCCAGCGCGGCGGGGAGTCGGGAATCCGCAGCGGGGTGAGGTCCACGTTGCGGGTCGAGATCGGCATGGTGCGGCGCAGCCGGATCAGGGTGGCCAGTGCGCCGTGCGGCGCGCTGATGCCGAAGAGCAGCAGGAAGCAGGCGACCGTGGCGTAGAAGATCTGGTCCTGCGCCATGTCCATGCGGGCCAGCAGCAGGATCAGCAGGAGCTGGCGTACCAGGAACCGCATCGGCAGACCGGCGCGTACCTTGCCCAGCCGGTTGAGCAGGTAACTGTTGCGCCTGTGCAAAAACTGGTCCGCGACGTACGTCACTACTGCGGCTGCCGCGAAGAACCACGGATTGGGAATCAGCGCGGCGAGCATGAGGCAGGGGAAGCCCAGCCCGAGAAGGGCTGCGGCCACCAGCTCGGAGACGCTGCCCACGCGGGCCAGACGGATGGCGGTCGAAATCACGGAGAACCTGCTCCTGGGGGGTGCCGGTTTTGGTGTGCGTGTGGGGATCGTGAAGACGAGGTTCACGAAGTGGGGCCTCCAAGGTTGAAAGACAACCAAAGAGGCCCATAAGTAAGATTATCGAGGATTATTACACATCTTCTTGCCGGTCAAGAACAGACGCGAGCGCCTGTTCAAAGCCGGTGGCTTCGGAAGCCTCCCGCGTCGGGTCCTGCTGCCGCACGTCGATGACATGGCCCGTGAGGTCGGAGAGCAGCACATCGAGAGAAGTCCTGGCCACCGCCTCGGAGGAGAGCAGGGAACCGGCGGGCTCGGTGCCGAATGCCTTGGTGCGCATGGGCGTCGCGGTGCGCTCGGGGTTTACGCAATTGACCCGGACCCCCTCGGTGGCCCATTCGTCCGAGAGTGCCTGAGTGAGATTCACCATGGCGGCCTTGGTCGACGAGTAGAGGCTGTACTCGGCGCGCCCGCGCGTATAGCTGCTGGACGTGTAGAGAAGCAACTGCCCCTTGGTTTCGGCCAGGTATTTGTAGGAAGCACGGGCAATCTGGACGGGAGCCAGGTAATTGACCTTCAGCGCTTCCTCAATGGTCGCATTGTCGGTCTCTGCCAGTTTTCCGATACGCAGCACACCGGCGGTATTGATGACGTAATCGATTCGCCCGGTCTCGGCATATGCCTTCGACAGCGCGTCGTCCACGTGCTCCGGGTTCTCGACGTGGGTACCGGTGGTGGAGCGGCCCAGGGCGTAGACCTTGGCACCGTACTGCTCCGCCAGCTCGGCGATGTCCGCACCGATGCCGTACGAGCCACCGAACACGACCAGCGTGCGGCCGGCCAGCAGCTCACGGTAGGCGGCCTCGTCGGCCTGGCGCGGGGCGGCGGTGGAGGCCAGCTGGAAGAGCTTGTCCGCGATGAAGACGTCGACCGGCTGGGTCACCTTCATGTTGTACTCGTCGCCCGCCACGACGTAGATCGGTACGTCCGGCAGGTACTTCAGCACGACCGAACAGTCGTCCGTCGCCTGGAAGTTGGGGTCACCGGCCGCGACTTCGTACGCCCGTCGGATCGTGGAGAGCTTGAACGCCTGCGGGGTCTGGCCGCGGCGCAGCCGGGAACGGTCCGGGACATCGGTGATGAACTCGCCGTCCTCGCCGTGGGTGCGGGTCACGATGATCGTGTCCGCGGACGGGATGGCGACATCGACGGCCTGGTAGCGCTCGAGGGCGTCGACACAGTCCTGGATCACTCGCTGTGACAGCAGCGGGCGCACAGCGTCATGGAACAGGACGTTGCGGTCCTCGCCCTCGGCCAGCCCCTCGCCGAGCGCGGCGATGGCCCGCTCGGTGGTCTCGTTCCGGGTCGCGCCGCCCTCGATGACCTGGGTCACCTTGGTCAGCCCCGCCCGCGCGATGATCCGCTCCACATCGGGAACGAAACCCGGGGCCATCAGCACGATCACGTCGTCGATGGACTCGGCCTGCTCGAAGCTCGCCAGCGTGTGCTCGATGACAGCCTTCCCGGCAATCTTCAGCAGCTGCTTCGGTATCGCAAGACCGACGCGCTGGCCGGTACCACCGGCGAGCACGACCGCTGTGGTGCGGGGCTTGGCTTCGTGCGGCACAGACACAGGCGACCTCTACGTTGAATTGGCTGGGGGACGAGGTGATGGTCGCACTCTCCGTGACGGTCTCGCAAGGCGGACGCCGACCGCCCCACACCCCCGCGAAACCGTCTGTTCACCCGTTGGCCAGGGGGATTGGAGAGGCGCGAAGCGCGCTCCACGGTGACAGATGCCACACGCGCCGGCCGGCCGCCGAACCGCTACTTGGGCGGCAGGTCGGCGACGTGAAGGCCCAGGTCGTTCCCTGCACGGTAGTGAATTCGGGCCTTGACCCGCTGCTGTGGCCTGCCGCGGAGCTTGCGGGCCACGATCCGGACGAGACCCCACGGCCTCGTCTTCCGCAGGACCGGAACGGGATAGGTGTAGGCGGCGGTCTTCTCGACGACGTCGTCGAGCAGGCGGCCGATTTTCACCGGCTCTGCACCCGGCGCGTACCGCAGCCACAGGTCCCACACCTCACTCACCGCAATCTGGCGGGCGGCCGCCTCCCCGCACGGGAAGGAAGCCCGGAAGCCGTCCTCACCCTGCCGGACCGCCGGGTATGTCAGCTCGGCCGACGCGCCCCCGGTACGGCGGAGCAGCAGGACCGGCGAACCGGACATCGTGTCTCCGATGAGCCGCCCGGAGACGGTGACCTCCTTGCCGACCACCTGGATGTCACCGGCCTCGGCATGGACCGGCCGCACCCAGGAGCGCAGTGCGAGCAGACCGTGCGGCTTCACCGCGTACGGGACGAGGTTGCGAACCGGGGCGCCGGCCCGGACCCGCTCGCCGGCCCGCATGGCACCACGCTGGTCGACGGCGCGGGCGGTGATCCGGACCCGCCGACCCGACCGGGGCAGCTCGACGAAGCACTGCCAGACACCCTCGGCGATGTCCTCGTCGGCCGGAATCGTGGCGATGCCGTGGTCGTCGAACGCGAAACGGCGCTCGTCGGTGCGCACGTCGGTGCGCGAGCACAGCAGTTGCAGCCCGCTGCGCTCCGCGGCGGCGGGCTGCCCGGCGACGAGCGCCACGGTCACCCCGCCGTCCTCCGCGACCACGCAGTCCGCCACCGGCTCGAAGTTCTCCGCGGCCGCGCGCAGCGCCGCGGCACGGCGCAGCTCTCCGAAGAGCTCCTCGTACTGCTTGGTGACGTGGCCCGGGTCGAAGCGTCGGGCGTTACGCACCGCCGCCTTGCTCATCCGGCGGCGCAGCGGCTCGTCGTCGATGAGCTTCAGCAGCGCGGAGGCGACCGCACCGACGTCGCCGACCGGTACCAGCAGACCGTCCTCGCCGTCCTTGAGGATCTCCCGCGGCCCGTAGTCGCAGTCGGTACTGATCACCGGCAGACCACAGCGCATGGCCTCGACGAGCGTCATCCCGAAAGACTCGCCCTTGGAGGTGGAGGCGGCGATCGCGCCCTTGGCCCACTCGGGCTCGATGGGCGAGTGCGGGCCCATCAGGAAGACGCTGTTGTAGAGGCGCAGCTTGTCGATGTGGCGCCGCAGCGCCTCCTTGTGGGGGCCCCAGCCGTAGATGCGCAGGTCCCAGTCGGGGCGCTGGGCGACCACCTTGGCGAAGGCGGAGATCAGCACCTCGTACTGCTTCTCCGAGGCCAGCCGGCCGGCCGCGACCACGGTCCGGCCCGATCCGTCGGCCGGGACCACCGGCGGCTCCGGGACGCTGTTGGGAATGGCGAGCACGCGGGTGACGGGCAGCGGCATCTTCTCCCGGTACACCGCGGCGTCGCCCTCGGAGACCGTCACCAGCGCGTCGAGCGCGGCGAAGTGGTCGTACATCTCTGCCCGGAGCGGCGGCTTGTGGTGGTGGTGCGTCATGTGCTCCTGGCCGATGAGCACCGCGCTCGACGGGGCGAACTGGGCGACGTACGCGACCAGCGCCGGCCGGGTGCCGATGACCACGTCCGCGTCCGAGGCCGCGTAGTGCTCACGCACCCGCTCGTCGGTGAGCCTGCCGTACTCCTGGTAGCGCGCCTCGGACTTGGGCACACACTCGGAGGGTTGTACGAGGAAGGGGTGTTCCTTCTCGTTGGACGGCGAGAGCGGGCGCGTGTCCACCAGCGGTACGACCTTGATGCGCGGGTCGATCGTGAACATCGGCACATCGCGGTGCCGGAACACGGAGACGATCTCCACTTCGTGGCGATTGGCCAGTTCCTCAGCGAGGTTCAGCGTCGTGCGGATGGTCCCGCCGATGCCGTACACCGTGTGGATGAGGAAGGAGATCTTCATCAACGCTCCGTTTCAGGTCCGCCGGGGCACCTCGCCCCGACCCCCGTATCTAGACGATGCCGGGGGGCGGAGGGTTGTGCGCGCCGACAGACCACAAACGATTGTTATCTTCCGTTGCCCACCGCAAGGGTTTAGAACGGGTCGAAGTCGTCGAACTCGCGCTGTGCCTCGTCGCGCTCCGCGTCCCGGTCCCGCCGACGCTGCGCCGCGGGCCGCGGAGCCTCCATACGGTGGTCCTCGCCGCGCCGGCCGAGCATCTCCGCGCCCGCCATCATCGTCGGCTCCCAGTCGAAGACGACCGCGTTGTCCTCGGGGCCGATGGCCACGCCGTCGCCCCCCCGTGCACCGGCCTTCACCAGGGCATCCTCGACGCCGAGACGGTTGAGGCGGTCGGCGAGGTAACCGACGGCCTCGTCGTTGTTGAAGTCGGTCTGGCGGACCCAGCGCTCGGGCTTCTCGCCCCGGACGCGGTAGAGACCGTCCTCCTCACGCGTAACCGTGAAGCCCGCGTCGTCCACGGCCTTCGGACGGATGACGATCCGGGTCGCCTCCTCCTTCGGCTTGGCGGCGCGCGCCTCGGCTACGATGCCGGCCAGCGCGAAGGAGAGCTCCTTCAGGCCGGTCCTGGCGACCGCGGACGCCTCGTAGACCTGGTAGCCGCGCTCTTCGAGGTCCGGGCGGATCATGTCGGCGAGGTCCTGGCCGTCCGGAATGTCGATCTTGTTGAGTACGACGATCCGCGGCCGGTCGTCGAGTCCGCCGTACTGCTTCAGCTCGTCCTCGATCACGTCGAGGTCGGTGACCGGGTCACGCTCGGATTCGAGGGTCGCCGTGTCCAGTACGTGCACGAGGACCGAGCATCGCTCGACGTGACGCAGGAATTCCAGGCCCAGGCCCTTGCCCTGGCTGGCGCCGGGGATCAGACCCGGTACGTCGGCGATCGTGTAGACGGTCGAGCCGGCCGTCACCACACCCAGGTTCGGCACCAGGGTGGTGAAGGGGTAGTCCGCGATCTTCGGCTTGGCGGCGGACAGCACCGAGATCAGCGAGGACTTGCCGGCGCTCGGGTATCCGACCAGCGCGACGTCGGCGACGGTCTTCAGCTCCAGGACGACGTCCCGGGCCTCGCCCGGCTCGCCGAGCAGCGCGAATCCGGGGGCCTTGCGGCGGGCGGAGGCCAGCGCGGCATTGCCGAGCCCGCCGCGGCCGCCCTGGCCCGCCACGAAGGTGGTGCCCTGACCGACCAGGTCGGCCAGTACGTTGCCCTGCCTGTCCAGAACGACGGTGCCGTCCGGGACCGGCAGGACCAGGTCCTGGCCGTCCTTGCCGGAACGGTTGTCGCCGGCGCCGGGCTGGCCGTTGGTCGCCTTGCGGTGAGGGCTGTGGTGGTAGTCCAGCAGCGTGGTCACGGACTGGTCGACGACCAGGGTCACGTCACCGCCGCGCCCGCCGTTGCCCCCGTCGGGGCCGCCGAGCGGCTTGAACTTCTCACGGTGTACGGAGGCACAGCCGTGGCCTCCGTTACCCGCGGCGACATGCAGTTCGACGCGGTCCACGAAGGTGGTCATGGGTGTCCTCCAGTACGTACGGAAATGTCTAACTCAGTAACACGCCGAGGGCGGACCCGCTTCCCCGGTCACCGGGAAAGCTGCGATCCGCCCTCGGAAGGTGCTGTGCCGTTCTGCGAACGCCGAGTTCAGCCGGCGACCGGAACGATGTTCACGACCTTGCGGCCACGGTGCGTACCGAACTCCACCGCACCGGCCTGGAGCGCGAACAGCGTGTCGTCGCCGCCACGGCCGACGCCCGTGCCCGGGTGGAAGTGGGTGCCGCGCTGGCGGACCAGGATCTCACCGGCGTTGACGGCCTGGCCGCCGAAGCGCTTGACGCCGAGCCGCTGAGCGTTGGAATCGCGCCCGTTCCGGGTGGACGATGCGCCCTTCTTGTGTGCCATTTGTTCTCAGTCCCTTACTTCGCAGCCGCGGGGATGCCGGTGACCTTGATCGCCGTGTACTGCTGGCGGTGACCCTGGCGACGGCGGTAGCCGGTCTTGTTCTTGTAGCGAAGGATGTCGATCTTCGCGCCCTTGTGGTGGTCCACGACCTCAGCCGTGACCTTGATCCCGGCCAGAACCCACGGGTCGCTGGTCACGGCCTCGCCGTCGACAACGAGCAGGGTCGAGAGCTCGACCGTGTCGCCAACCTTGGCAGTGGAAATCTTGTCAACCTCAACGATGTCGCCGACAGCAACCTTGTGCTGGCGACCACCGCTGCGCACGATGGCGTACACGCGGAACTCACTCTCGCTCGGAACCGGAACCCCTGATGCCAGCCGCTCACACAGGAACGGGCCTGTGATGATCCGGATTGGACGAGCGGCCTCTCCCGGCGGACCGGGAGGGAGTTGCTCAGGGATGTGACGCATAGGGAAACACGCCGAGGGTCAAGGCTACGGGGCCCCGAGCGGAGGGTCAAACCGGGCTCGGACGTATGCTCACCCCGCCAAGCCCCTCCCGAAAGGCCAGCAGAGTGAACTACAGGGTCCAGCCCACCGCCCAGGTCGCCGAGACCGCCCAGATCGGCGACGGCAGCAGCGTCTGGGAGCTCGCCCAGATCCGCGAAGGGGCCCGGCTCGGCGAGGGCTGTGTCGTCGGCCGCGGCGCGTACGTGGGGACCGGCGTACAGATCGGCAACAACGTCAAGCTGCAGAACTACGCCCTCGTCTACGAGCCGGCCGAGCTCGGCGACGGCGTCTTCGTCGGCCCGGCCGTGGTGCTCACCAATGATCACAATCCGCGCTCGGTCGACCCCGAGGGCAAGCAGAAGCGCGGCGGCGACTGGGAAGCCGTCGGCGTCAAGGTCGCCGAGGGCGCCTCGCTGGGCGCGCGCTCGGTGTGTGTGGCGCCGGTGCGGGTCGGCCGCTGGGCGATGGTCGCCGCGGGCGCTGTCGTCACCAAGGACGTGCCCGACTTCGCGCTGGTCGTCGGTGTCCCCGCGCGGCAGATCGGCTGGGTCGGCCGCGTCGGCGTCCGGCTGACGGAGCGCGAGGGCGAGCCGGATGTCTGGGAGTGCCCCGAGACGGGTGCTTTGTACGACGAGAAGGACGGCGTACTGATCGAGCGGACAGCGTAACTCCCGTTCACCGTCGGGAAACTCTGTGGCCACCCCCCTCACAGAGGCGTCACGGGTCGCTTACGATTCCGGCCATCACTGAGCACATCCTTTGGGGGGGTACCCAGTCATGGCTGGAAAACGGCGTGCTGACGTCAGCCGCAGACGGCTCATCCGGGCGGCCGGCGGCACTGTCGCCGGTGTCGCCGTCGTGGGCGGGGGCACGGTCACCGCGATGGCGACCGGCGTACTGGACGACCCGACGCCGGTCGATCCGTTCGCGGGAATGCCCAAGTCCCTTGCCCTGGACCTGCCGGGGCAGCCGCACTACGCGGGACTGACCGAACTTCCGGACCCGCTCGCCGAGGGCACGGTCACCGCGCCGAGCCGGCGGATCCCGTACGAGACGGCCATGCCGAATCCGTCGGCGGTCGCGGCGGCGGTGCCGACGACGCTGCCGTTCACGTTCAAGATGTCCGGGTACCGGATCGTCGAAGACGTACCGGACGAGATGCAGCCGTGGCGCGACCTCATCGTGCCCCGGGTAGACACCGGACTGCACGACGCCGCCGGTGTACGGATGTTCAAGGCGGCCAACGGCAGGGTCTACAACCACCCGGTGGCGCAGCTGCAGTACGGGCTGTCGAACCTCAACACGTGGCGCCGCACCCGGGATTCGTTCTACCTCGACCGCGCCCGCGCGCAGGCCGAGCGCCTCATCGACACTCGCGTGGAGGCGCGCGGAGCCTGGTACTTCCCGTACCCCTTCGACTACTCGGGCGGGGCGCACACCTCGGTCCGCTACACGGGCCCCTGGTACTCGGGCATGGCGCAGGGCGAGGCGCTGAGCTTCTTCGCGCAGCTCGCGCAGATAGACATCATTCCCGAGGACGCGCGCACGCTCTACAAGGCCGCGGCCGACGGTGCGTTCGGCTCGATGCTGCGCGGGACCGACGGCAAGCCGTGGGTGGTCGCGAAGGACAGCAAGGGCTACCTCTGGATCCAGGAGTACCCGGGCGCGACGCCGGAGACGTCGGACTTCACGTACAACGGCTTCCTCTTCGCCTTGCTCGGCCTCTGGGACTACTTCAAGCTGACCGGGAACCCGCTGGCCCAGCAGCTCTTCGACGGCTCGCTCACCACGATCTACGCCCACTTCACGCCCATCCGGAACAAGGGCTGGATCTCTTACTACTGCGTCCCGCACCGGCTGCCGAACGACAAGTACCACAACATCCACATCGAGCTGCTGCGACAGATGCAGTGGCTGTCGGGCAGCACGCGCTCCGCGTACCTGTCCGACGTACTTATGGACGACTACCCGACGCCGAAGATGCCGGTCAGCGGCAATGTCGCGATGGCCGCCGGTACGCACACGCTCTACCGGTTCGACGGGAACGGCGCCGTCACGGCGACCAAGAAGCTGACCGTGAACAGCGCCACCCAGGCCCCGACCAAGACGCGTGTCCGCATCAAGGGCCGGGGCGTCCACTACCTGATCACTGCGGGTACGGCCAAGGACTGGTACATCGCGGAGTCCTTCCCACGGGTGTTCCTCCGCGGCCAGTGGTTCACGTCGACGTACATGCCGCGCCGGGTGGCCACTTTCCCCAAGGGCATCAGCATTACGTGTTACAAGTTCGCCACAAACGGGGCCACTGGTGCCACGAAGACGGTGAAGTTCGCGGGCGACTCCAACGCCCCGTTCGATGTACGGGCGATCGTGAACGGGCGGCCCATGGTGCGGATCACCGCCGGCGCGCTCAAGGACTACTGGGCGCCCTGCTCCCAGGTGCTGACCGACGGCCGCTGACGGCTCGAACGCCCGCGGCAACGACAGTGCCCCGGACCGAAGACCGGTCCGGGGCACTGCTGTTGGGGCTGTTGACTCAGACGGCCGTGGCGTGCCCGTCCTCGGAGGCCGGCTGCTGGGCCGGCGGCTCCACGGCGACGGTCTTCGCCGGGGCGGCCTTCGGCCGGGGACGGTCCGGCAGCAGTCGGCTGTAGACCTCGTCCAGCACCTCGGCCTGGGCCTCCCAGGTCCACTTCTCCAGCAGACCGGGCGTCTCGTACGCGGCCCGGTAGCGCTCGGGATCGGCCAGTACGGCCTTCACCGCACGCACGTAGTCCTGCACGTCCTGGGCGCGGAAGACCTCGCCCTGTCCGGTGGACTCCACCATCTCCGCCATGGTGCGGATGTCACTGACGACCAGCGGGAGCTTCGCCTGCGAGTACTCGAAGAACTTGTTGCTCAGCGCCAGCTCGTGGTTCGGCAGGTGGTGCAGCGGGCTCACCGCGGCATCCGCCGTGGACAGGAACTCGGGCACCTGCCAGTGCGGGACGAACGGCAGGACGTGGACGCGGTCGCCCACCTCCAGCTCCTCGATGAGCTTCTCGATCTTGGCCGTGGCCGAGTAGGGCCGGCCCGGCGGTACGGACACCAGCGCCACGTGCACGTCGGGAAGCAGCGCGAGCGCCTCGATCATCGTCTCGACGCCGCGCACCGGGTTGATGCCGCCGCAGTAGGCGAGCAGCGGTGTGTCCGTGTCCACACCGCACATCGCGCGCAGGTCCGGCACCGGGTCGGCGTTGGCGGCCTCCTCCGGGTCCGGGTCGGTCACCGGGGCGTTCAGCACGACGTAGGGGAGCTCCTTGAGGTGGTGCCCCTCCTTCAGCAGCTCGGCGAGCGACGGCGACACGGTGATCGCTGCATCGGCGTACGGCGCGTGCTCCCGCTCCCACGCCACGTGACCCGGCAGCCAGCGGCCGTGCGCGGAGTGCAGGCCCGGCACGTACTCGTGGGCGTCCCACACCAGCTTGACCGGGTGGCCGGCGCCACGCAGGCGCACCGCGGCACGGGCGCCGACGCCCAGCATGCGGAAGTCGTGGGCGTGGATGAGGTCGGGCTGGAGCTCGTCGATGTGCTTGGCGAACGCCAGCTCGTAGTCCCACAGGTACGGGAGCAGCTTCCGCCACGCGCGGTCGCCCATGAGCTTCTGCCACATGATCGTGGTCGCGCGGTCGATCGGCGCCTCCAGGCTCGCGCGGCGCTTCTTCAGACGGCGCGTCTGGCGTGCCCGCAGGCCGACCCACTTGCTGGCGAACTTGGCGGTTGCACGGGGCAGCAGCAGCCGGGCGGGAGAGCCGCCGGCCTTCGGGCCGGGGCCCTCGGCGCGCGCGGCGGCGGCACGGAACCTGAGGTCCGCCCGCCAGGCCTTGACCTGCTGCTGCCGGTACCGCAGCTCCTGCGGGGTCCGGTAGGCGAGCGGGCTGCGCAGGAACGGGCTGCGCATGTCGTGACGCTTGGGAGCCAGCGGTCCCGGCTTCGGCACGAGACGTACTTCGGCATCGCCGATGAACCAGGAGTGGATCTCGCGGTCCGGGGAGATGCCGAAGAGGATGACGTCCCAGCCGGCGTCGGCGGCCGAGCGGGCCGCCTTCTGCACGCGCGAGTCGTTCCTGACCCCGTTGTCGACGAGCATCACGACTCGCCCCCGGGTGCCCCGGGACATCCGGGGCCGTGCGGCGCTGTCGAGCTCCATATGTGTGCCTTTCTTGACTCTCAAGGACCGGCACCTCCAGGAGCCCGCCGAGCATGCGAGCCTGTGCACTAGTGCCATCGATGTGGGGGGCATCACGTGCGTTGCGCTCGGGGCGCAATCGGCATGGATAGGGGACCCCGCAGCCTAAGAGCATACCGCCCCCGGCATTGCGGCCGATCTCCGGAGTACGGCATCCGAGTCGACCTCTCGGTCGATCAAGACGCCCCGGTGGACCGGTTCGGCACGCCCGTATTATCGGACACCCCGCTCATCCATACCCCGGCTCAAAGGAGCAGAGCAACGTGAAGGTCCTCAGTGTCGTAGGGGCGCGCCCCCAGCTGGTCAAGCTCGCCCCCATCGCGGCGGCCTTCGCAGGCACCCCTCACCAGCATGTGATCGTGCACACCGGTCAGCACTACGACGCCGACCTGTCCGACGTCTTCTTCTCCGGGCTCGGCATCCCGGACCCGGATGTACACCTGGGCGTCGGCTCGGGCAGCCACGGCGTGCAGACCGGCGCCGTCCTGGCCGCCATGGACGCCGTCCTGGAGGCGGAGAAGCCCGACTGGGTGCTGGTCTACGGCGACACCAACTCGACGCTGGCCGGCGCGCTGTCCGCGGTGAAGCTGCACTACCCGGTCGCCCACCTGGAGGCCGGCCTGCGGTCCTTCAACCGCCGGATGCCGGAAGAGCACAACCGCGTCATGACCGACCACGCGGCCGACCTGCTGCTCGCCCCGACCGAGGAGGCCATGCGCCACCTCGCGTCCGAGGGCCTGGCCGACCGCTCCGTCATGGTCGGCGACGTCATGGTCGACGTCTGCCTGCGCATCCGCGACGCCGTACTCGCCGGTGAGCACCCCCGCCCGGTGCTGCCCGAGGGCATCGACCCCGAGGCCCCGTACCTCGTCTCGACCCTGCACCGCGCCGAGAACACCGACGACCCGGAGCGCCTCGCCGCGCTGATCGACTCGCTCGCCGACCTCCCGGTGCCGGTGGCGCTGCTCGCCCACCCGCGGCTGATCGCCCGCGCCGAGGAGCACGGCATCAAGCTGAACCGCGGCGCACTGCACACGGGCCGGCCGCTCCCCTACGCCGGTCTCGTCGCCGCCGTGCTCGGCTCCGCCGGTGTGGTCACCGACTCCGGCGGCCTCCAGAAGGAAGCCTTCCTGCTGGGCCGCGCCTGCACCACGCTGCGCCCGGAGACCGAGTGGGTGGAGACCATCGAGGACGGCTGGAACATCCTCGTCCCGAACCCGCACGAGCTCGGTGCCGAGGCCTGGGCGGCGACCGCCACCCGCCCCGCCCCAGAGACCGAGCGGGGCACCCCCTACGGTGACGGCAACGCCGCCGTGGCCGCTGTCCGTGCGCTGACCGAGCGCTGATCCGGCACGTCCGCCGACCACCGTTGCCCACCGCCGCCACTGCCGCCGGCCGCCTTCGCCGCCCGAGCCAGTCTTTCCGGAGCTTTCCTTGCGTAATGTGATCAAGCGTCTCAGGCCCCCGGGCCGGGAATCGGGACTGCCGTACCGCAGCTCCCGTCCGGCGCCCCGTCCCGACGGGGGCCGGCCGCACCTGATCTACCTCGCCATCGGATTCCCTCCGGCGGCGAAGAGCTGCGCGTACCGGATGCGCGAGACGGCGAACCAGTTCGTCGCTCTGGGCTGGGACGTCACCGTGGTGACGATCCTGGAGGAGTCCTGGGAGCGTGAGTACGGGCTGGACCACACGCTGTCCGACCCGGTCGACCCGCGCGTGCGGATCGTCGAGCTTCCCCTCGCCCGCGAGGACCTGGAGACCGACATCCGGCAGTACAGCGAGGAGCGGGCGCTCGGCCCGACCCGCTGGGCCAAGCTGGAGCGCGAGCGGCACCTGGAGCACTTCCCCGAGCTGGTGTTCG
This sequence comes from Streptomyces sp. NPDC051219, assembly GCF_040682335.1. NCBI lineage: Bacteria > Bacillati > Actinomycetota > Actinomycetes > Kitasatosporales > Streptomycetaceae > Streptomyces > Streptomyces sp. NPDC051219. The sequence goes on along the minus strand of NZ_JBFBAS010000035.1, from coordinate 32,715 downwards.
GCGGCTGGCGCGCGGTGCTGGAGCAGGCGATGCTGGATCTCCACGAGGAGCACCCGGCCGATCTCCTGCTGGCCAGCTGCGCGCCTTACGTCAACCTGGCGGCCGCCTGGCGGCTCTGGGAGGCGCACCGCGTGCCGTACGCGGTGGACTTCCGGGACGGCTGGTCGGTGGACGTGATCCGCGGCGGTGAGGCCTTCACCCGTGAGTCGGAGGCCGGCCAGTGGGAGGAGCGTGTGCTCTCCGAGGCCGTCGCGGTGTGGTGCGTCAACGACCCCATCGCGGACTTCTACCGGGACCGGTACCCGGAGCTCGCCGAGCGCGTCAAGGTCGTGCGCAACGGCTTCGACCCGGACAGCGTGCCGCCCCTCTCCCCCGCGCCTGATCCCGCACAGGGTCTGACGTTCGGCTACTTGGGCTCGGTGAACTTCCCGCCCAGCTTCCTGCAGACCGTCCTGGACGGCTGGCGGTCGGCGCGCCTTCGCGACCCGCTCGTCGCGCGTTCCCGGTTCGAGGTGCGCGGCCACATAGGAGCAGGCGCCAGCCGCGAGGCCAACGCGCACATGACCCTGATCCGGCAGGCCGAGGCGGACGGCGTGACCTTCGGCGGGCCGGTGCCCAAGGCGGAGGTCGCGGCCACCTACGGCAGCTGGGACGCACTGGTCCTGATGCTGGTCGGCGGCCGGTTCGTGACGTCCGGCAAGGTGTACGAGTTCATGGCGTCCGGGCTGCCCGTGCTGTCCGCGCACGAGGTCGACCATGACGCCTCCCACGTCCTCGAGGGCCATCCGCTGTGGACCGGGGCCTGCGGGCTGGACGAGGAGCGCCTCGCCGACGCGTTCTGCGAAGCGGCCAGGATGGCGGCGGAGGGCACCGAGGAGGACCGCGCGGCGGCCCGCGCCCACGCGGCACGTTTCACCCGCGCCGCACTCATGGTGCCCGCGATCCGGGAACTGGCGGACGCGGTAAGCCCCGCGACGGTCAAGGCAGGAAGTGTGCAGGCATGATCAAGGTTCTACTGGTGGCGTCCTCCGCACCCCAGCCCGAGACGCTGGTGGCCTCCCTGCGGAACCTGCAGGGCGAGGACGTCCAGATCCGTCTGGCCGGGTTCTGTGCCTCGGACGAGCTGCCCGGCTCCCCCTTCCTGGCCGACGCGCACTCCTTCTCGGAGCAGAACCACGGCAAGGGCTTCGCCGCGGCCGCGAAGAAGGTCTCGGCGCCCCGCCGGACTTGGCTGTACGCCAATAAGGACGCCTGGCTCAAGCAGCACGCCCGCAAGGCCGATGTGCTGGTCGCACTGGACGCCCAGGCCGTCTACACCGTCTGGCAGCTGGCTCAGGCCAACCGCGTGGCGCACGCATGCTTCGGCACCGCCGCAGCGGTCAGGGCGCTGGCGGACCGGCGCGCCGACCCCAGGCACTACGCCCGCGCCGCCCGCCTGGACGCCCTGCCCAACCCGGCCCGGGCCGCCCGCGGCGCCAGGCGCAAGGTCGTCCGCCTGCCGAGGACCGTGGCCGCCCGGGCGATCGGCCCACGGGTGCTGCGTACCGGTGTCGGCGCGCGGGCCTGGCGGCTCGCGGTGTCCGCGCCCGGCCTGCCCGAGCCGGTCCGTTTCAAGCTCGCGCGGCGCGTGGGCAACGGCATGGCCAAGGCCAACCGGCCGGCCGGCGCCGCGCTCGCGCTCCACTCCGCGGCGCAGCGCACCGGCAGCCTGCGCCGCCGGGCCGACCTGCTGACCGACGCCGCCCGTATCGAGCTGTCGAGCGGCCGTGTCCCCGGTCGGCTGACAGAGGCCGTCACTGCCGAACTCGAATACGCCGACGGCCAGTTGGGACGCGGAAAGACCAAGGCGGCGGCCAGGTCCGCGATCGCGGCGATGACCCTGGCCTTCCACCGGGTCCTGCACTTCGACCGGACCACCTCGCCGCTCACGGACGACCCCGCCAAGTACCTGGCGCCGCTCCACCGGAGCGCGACGCTGAAGGCGCTGTCGGTGGGAGCCGGGCGCACCGTGCCGGCGGCGGCAGCGACGTCGGACCGGCCGCTGCGGCTGCTGTTCGTCACCCGGGCCAACGCGAACTTCCTGACCGAGATCAGCGACCACTACGAGGCGCACCCCGGAGTGGAGGTGCGTTTCCTGGACCTGAAGACGGACCCGGCGCTCGACAAGCTCGCCACGGATCTCACCCGGCTCGCCGACCACAGGCTCGGCGGCGACGCGGAGTTCGCCCGCCAGGCCGAGGAGCTCCTGCGCCCGCACCTGGACTGGGCGGACACGGTGTTCGTCGACTGGTGCGTGGGCCCCGCCGCGCTGCTGACCGCGGTCGACCCCGGCAGCACGCGCGTGGTCGTACGGCTGCACAGCTTCGAGACGTTCAGCTACTGGCCGTTCCTGGTGGACTTCTCCCGGGTCGACGACCTGGTGTTCGTCGGCGCGCACCTGCGTGACCTCACCACCGCCGTGGTGCCGCAGCTGCGGTCCGCCGAGGCGCCCCGGCTGCACGTCATCCACAACGCCATGGACCTCACGCGTTTCGTGCGCCCCAAGGCGCCCGACGCACGCTTCACCCTGGCCCTCACCGGGATCTCGGCGGTCGCCAAGGATCCGCGGTGGGCGATCGAGGTGCTGCGTATCCTGCGCGCCAAGGACTCCCGGTACCGGCTCTTCCTGCTCGGCGAGGACGTCGACGCGAAGCTCAGCGCCGCGGCCCGGGCGTACGCCGTCCAGTACCGCAAGGATGTCGCCGAACTGGAGCCGGACGGCGCCGTCGTCAGGCTCGGACAGCTGGACGACGTCCCGGCGGCGCTGACCGAGGTCGGTGTCATCCTGAGCGCGTCCGTCCGTGAGAGCTTCCACTGCGGGTTCGTGGAGGGGGCGGCGAGCGGCGCCGTTCCGGTCGCCCGTGACTGGCCGTTCTTCGCCGGCAAGGAGAACAGCGCCCGCACCCTCTTCCCGGCCGACTGGGTCACCAGCACGCCGGAAGAGGCCGCCGAGCGGATCCTGAAGGTCACCGCGACCCAGGAGGGCTGGATCGAGGCGTGCCAGGCGGCTTCCGAGCACGCGCTGACCGCCTGGGACTGGCCGGTCGTACGCGAGGACTTCGACCGGCTGCTGCTCAGCACCGAGGGAGGGGAATCCCCTGCAGTCCGCGCCCAGCACGCCGACCGGGCGTGACCGACTTCCCTCGCTGACAGGGCTGAGGTTCTGGGCGGCCCTGCTGGTCGTCCTGTACCACCTGTCGCGGCAGGTCGGCCCGATCCCGGGCCTCAGCGACACGGTCTGGTACGGACGCAGCGGGGTGACGTTCTTCTTCGTCCTCTCGGGCTTCGTGCTCGCCTGGACGTACGACGGCGCGAAGGTGCCCGCCAAGGTCTTCCTCTGGCGGCGCTTCGCCCGCATCTGGCCGCTGCTCGCCGTCAGCGTGGTCCTGTCCGTCGCCGTGTGGGCGGTGATGGACAGGGCCGTGCCGGCCAAGGCGGTCGCTGCGACCCTCCTGCTGGTGCACGCCTGGTTCCCCGACCCCGTGCTGTACACCGGCGGCAACCCGGCGGCCTGGTCGCTCAGCGACGAGGCCTGGTTCTACCTGACCTTCCCGGCGTTGCTGGCTCTCTTCGGCGGCCGCCGGGCGCGCGTCTGGGCGTGGACCGCCGCCGCCGTCACGGCAGTAACGTTCCTTCTCTGGCTCGGCTCCTCCGCCGTCGGCTCGCCCGGCACCAGGGCCTGGGCGCTGGACTACTTCCCCCTGACCCGCACCCTGCAGTTCGTCCTCGGTGTGGTCGCCGGGCTCGCCGTCAAGCGCGGCTGGCGGCCGCCCGTACCGCTCGCCGGAGCGGTCGCCCTGGTGGCCGCCTGGCACCTTGCGCTCATCCCCTGGTCGGCCGCCGTACCGGATTCCCTCTGGTACAGCCCGTACACCGCCTCCCAGTGGCTGTCCGCCCCGGTCTTCGCCGCGCTGATCTGCGCGGCCGCGCGGGCGGACCTGGACGGCAGCCGCACGTATCTGGGTGGTCGGTGGATGATCCGGCTGGGGCACTGGTCGTTCGCCTGGTATCTCGTCCACGAGATCGTCATCCGGGCCGTTCTCCATGTGGCCGGCAAGCCCGCCACCGGCGCTCACACGGCCGCGCTCTGGGTGCTGGTCCTGACCGCGAGTCTGGCGCTGGCCGGACTCTGCTACCAGTACGTCGAGCACCCCGCCGAGCGCCTGCTGCGCCGGCTGGGTCCCTCGGTCCGGTCGGCGGCGCAGGCCCCGGCGCGGTCCGACGCGGTCGCCCCGGTGCCGTCCCGCCGGCCCTGACCACAGACCGCGCGCATACACGGCTGAGGGCCGGTACCCCCGCGGGGGTACCGGCCCTCAGCCGTGTGGTCTGCCCGGGTCAGCCGCCGATGACGACGCGGCGGACACCCTCCCAGCGGGCCGGGTCCGTGGTGCGGCGGCCGTCGATCAGGACGCGGACCTCCGGCAGGTCGGAGGCGGCCAGCTCGCGGTACTCCGCGTGGTCGGCCTGGAGGATCGCCGCGGTGACGGCCTGGCCCTCGTGCGGGACGAGACCATGCGCGACCAGTTCCTCGGCCGTGTACATCGGGTCGGAGACGAACGGAACCGCGCCGCGCGCCTTGAGTGCCTCGACGGTCCCGAAGACGCCGGAGAAGGCCGTCTCCTTCACACCGCCGCGATAGGCCGCGCCGAGCACCAGGACACCCACGCCGTCCAGGTCGCCGTAGGCCGCGGCCAGCAGGTCCACGGCGTATGCCGGCATCGCGGCATTGGCCTCGCGGGCCGAGCGCACGACGGTCGCCTCCGGGTCGTTCCACAGGTACATCCGCGGGTAGATCGGGATGCAGTGGCCGCCGACGGCGATGCCGGGCTGGTGGATGTGGCTGTAAGGCTGGCTGTTGCAGGCCTCGATGACCTTCTTGACGTCGATGTCGTTCTTGTCGGCGAACCGTGCGAACTGGTTCGCCAGACCGATGTTGACGTCGCGGTACGTGGTCTCGGCCAGCTTCGCGAGCTCGGACGCCTCCGCCGTGCCCAGGTCCCACACGCCGTTCGGCTGCGCCAGGTCGGCACGCTCGTCGAAGTCGAGAACCTGCTCGTAGAACTCGACACCGCGCGCGGTCGACGCCCCGTCGATACCGCCGACGAGCTTCGGGTAGCGGCGCAGGTCCGCGAAGACACGGCCGGTCAGCACCCGCTCCGGGCTGAAGACCAGGTGGAAGTCCTTACCGGCGGTCAGGCCGGAGCCCTCCTCCAGCATCGGGGCCCAGCGGGTACGGGTGGTGCCGACGGGCAGCGTGGTCTCGTAGCTGACGAGCGTGCCCGGCTTCAGCCCGGCGGCGATCGCCTTGGTCGCGGAGTCCATCCAGCCGAAGTCCGGCGTGCCCTCGGCGTCCACGAAGAGCGGCACGACGACCACGACGGCGTCGGACTGGGCCACGGCGGCGGTCGTGTCGGTCGTCGCGGAGAGCAGCCCGGCGCCGACCGTCTCCTTGAGCAGACGGTCGAGGTCGTGCTCGCCGGGGAAGGGCTCGGTGCCGGCGTTGACCAGCTCGACGACCTTCTCGTTGACGTCGGCGCCGATCACGCGGTGACCCTTGGCGGCGAACTGCACGGCGAGCGGCAGGCCGATCTTGCCCAGCGCGACTACACAGATGTTCATCGGGTTATTTTCCTCTTCAACCGGGACAGCAAGGGGCGCAGCTTCGACCGGTACAGCGCGTCGCGCAGCCGCTCTCCTACACCAGGTGCAGGCTCCCACAAGGGAGCCGTTGTGATGACCAGCCGACCCTTGGGGTTGGCGTTGGCCGAGATCCGGTACGGGTTGTCGCGGCGCCAGCGGCGTGCGAGGGGCAGCGGCCGGCCGACGGTCCGCACCGGGATCTCGTACGTCGAGCCTGCCACGTCCGCGTGGACGCGCACACCCAGCACCGCCTTGCGGCGCTCGATGGGAATTTGGGCGCGCAGGACGGTACCGGTCCCGTCCTCGCACGGTTCGCGGGTCAGTTCGCCCGGGGCCGGAGTCGCCTTGTGCCCCTCGGGCAGACGCCGCGCTCCGTGCTTGTCGGAGCTCCGCGGCATGGCGCCGTTCACCAGCCTTACGACGACCGAGTCGGTGTCGCCGACGAACGGAGTCCGCACGACGATGTCCAACGACAGTTCGCCGTCGGCCTGGTACCACTCCGCGGACTCGAGCTCGACGCCCGAGCCCAGTCGGTCGGAGGCATTGTCGGTGAGTTCGAAGCCGAAATCGGGGATGCTGTTTCCCGCGTTCCGGAAACCCGGGTACCGGGCGAACGCGCGGTCGCCCTCGATGAGCGTCGGCGGGAAGATCCCGTCGCTGTCCATCCGGACCAGCTCCGCCAGTGCGACGGCGTCCTCCTCCAACACCCAGCGGAAACGCAGCCGTTGCGGCACGGTCAGCTGGTGTTCCATCCGCTCGTACGCGCCGTCGCCGTAGTACTTCCCGAGGAATCGCGCGGTGGCGTGTACGCACTCCTCGCGTCGCTCCGCGTCCATCGCCAGGAAGTTCCGGCCGAAGATCCACGCCAGGTCGACCTTCAGCAGGCGGGTCGCGAAGGCGTCGTAGAGCTCACCCGGCCCCACCAGCTCGTCGAGCCGGTCGAGCGCGTACCCGCAGACCAGCAGCCGGTTCTCGAAGCGGGCGCGATAGGTGATGTTGCTGTCGTCGGTACGCCGGACCGCGTAGTAGCAGTCGTAGTCGGCGACCACCGAGATGGTCTTCGCGCGCACGTACGCCTCGAGGGTGAACGGCATGTCACTGCTCACCGGAAGCTTCTCGGAGAAGCGCAGGCCGTGCTTCTCGATCAGCGCCCGCCGGTACAGCTTGGTGTTCGAGATCGCGTACAGCGCTCCCGATCCGATCAGCGGAATGCTGGCCTGCGTGCTGCGGAAGACCGCCCGGGGGATGGAGCGGTCGCCGACCGCCACCATCTTCCCGAGCACGATGTCGGAGTCGTGGCGGTCCGCCATGGCGACCATGCGCTGGAGCGCCTTGCGCCCCAGGTAGTCGTCCGAGCCCACGAAGAACACGTAACGCCCGGTGGCCACATCCAGGGCCCGGTTGCTCGGCGCGGCCGGGCCCCCGGAGTTGGCCTGGTGGATCACCTTGAAGGTGCCCGGGTAACGCTCCGCGTACCGGTCGAGCTCCTTCCCGCCGCCGTCCGTGGAACCGTCGTCAACTGCGACGATCTCCATACGGTCCAGCCCGATGCTCTGCTTGACGAGTGACTCGAGGCACTCCGTCAGGGCCGGCATCGTGTTGTAGACGGCGACAACGACGGTGACATCGGGCTTGCTCACGCCACATCCCGTGGCATCACGTCCAGTCCGGAAAGCGCGACGGTGGTGCCACAGGTGGCGGACTCCAGCACGGCGGCGGCCACCTCGACCGTACGCAGGCCCTGACGCAGCGTGGAGATGCTGCTCGGCTTGCCCTGCACCGCGTCGCGGAAGTTCTCGTGCTCGACCAGCAGCGGCTCACGCTTCGGGATCGCGTACCGGATCATGTCGCCCTCGGCGACACCGCGGAAGGCCTGCAGGGCCTCCCACTCGGTCTCCTGGGCGGCGTTCGAGTAGAACGTGAGGTCCGCGGTGAGGGTGTCGGCGATGAAGCAGCCGCGCTCGCCGGTGACCGAGGTGAACCGCTCCTTCAGCGGGCTCAGCCAGTTGACGAGGTGGTTGACCATCGTGCCGTCGGCGAGCTGGCCGACGGCCGCGACCATGTCCTCGTGCGGGCGGCCGCTCTTGGAGACCGTGTGTGCGGCGATGGACACGTAGTCCTGGCCGGTCACCCACGCGGTGAGGTCGATGTCGTGGGTGGCGAGGTCCTTGACCACGCCGACATCGGCGATGCGGTGCGGGAAGGGGCCCTGGCGGCGGGTGACCACCTGGAAGACCTCGCCCAGTTCACCGGCTTCGAGCCGCTTGCGCAGGCTCTGCAGCGCCGGGTTGAAGCGCTCGATGTGCCCGACGCCGGCCACCAGACCACGCGTCTCGAAGGCCTCGACGAGACGACGTGCGCCCTCGACGGTGTCCGCGACCGGCTTCTCGATCAGCGCGCAGACGCCTGCCTCGGCCAGCTTGAGGCCGACTTCCTCGTGCAGCGCGGTGGGGCAGGCCACGACGACGTAGTCGACACCGAGCTGAAGCAGCTCCTCGACGGTGGAAAGGACGGGCGCGCCGTTCGCGGCACCGAACTTGTCGCCCATCGGGTCGACGACGCCGACCAGCTGTACGCCTTCGAGGTTGGCGAGCACACGGGCGTGGTGACGCCCCATCGAGCCGAGGCCGATCAGACCGGCCCTCAGTCCAGCGGAAGTCACAGGTTCTCTCCAAGCGCGTTCACGGCGGCGGCAATGCGTTCCAGGTCGCCCTCGGTCAACGAGGGGTGGACCGGGAGGGAGACGACTTCGGCGGCTGCGCGCTCGGTCTCCGGCAGGTCCCAGTTGCGGCCGGCCTTCTGGTCCGGCTCCCAGTACGGCTTCAGCCGGTGGATGGGGGTCGGGTAGTACACAGCGTTGCCGATGCCCGCCTCGGTGAGCTGCTGCATCGCGGCGTCACGGTCACCCTGCACCCGGACGGTGTACTGGTGGTAAACGTGGCGTGCACCCTCGGCAACCGGCGGGGTGACCACGTTCGGCGCGGTGATGTGCTCGTCGAGGTAGGCGGCGTTGGCGCGGCGCTGCTCGGTCCAGGCGTCCAGCTTCGACAGCTGTACGCGGCCGACGGCGGCGGCGACGTCCGTCATGCGCATGTTGGCGCCGACGATCTCGTTGGCGTACCGCTGCTCCATGCCCTGGTTGCGCAGGAGGCGCAGGGTGCGCGCGACCTCGGCGTCGCCGGTGGAGATCATGCCGCCCTCGAGGGAATGCATGTTCTTCGTCGGGTAGAAGCTGAACGTGCCGCCCGAGCCGAACGCGCCGACGGGGGTGCCGTTCAGGGCCGCGGCGTGCGCCTGGCAGGCGTCCTCGACGACGGCCAGCTTGTGCTTGGCGGCGATGGGCATCAGCTTGTCCATCGCGGCGGGGGCGCCGTACAGGTGGACCGGCATGATCGCGGCGGTGCGCGGGGTGATGGCGGCCTCGACGGCGGCCGGGTCCAGGCCGAAGCTGTCGGGCTCGATGTCGGCGAAGACGACGTCGGCGCCGACCAGGCGGACCGCGTTCGCCGAGGCGGCGAACGAGAACGACGGGACGATGACCTCGTCGCCGGGGCCGATGCCCAGGGCGAGCAGCAGCAGGTGAAGGGCAGAGGTGCCCGAGTTCACGGCCACACAGTGACGGCCCTCGACCAGCTCGGAGAAGCCCTCCTCGAAGGCGGCCACCTCCGGACCCTGCACGACGCGACCGGTCCGCAGTACGCGTACCGCGGCCTCGATCTCTTCTTCACCGATCACCGGACGCGCAGCAGGAATTGGCTGCTCGTTGACGCTCGACATGGACGTCCTCCTTCAGCACCGCAAAGAGCTCTATATGTGGCAGAGGTCTGGGGTGCGGACGTCTCTCGAGGCCGCGCTGTTCCCCTCCGGCACAAAGCCGACGCCCTACCGAGGAATTTCAGGACCGGTTCGTCCCGGACCGGGACCGGTTCGCCGACGGCAGTCTCCGTGGGGAGGCACTAGTCGGCAACGACCGGCGTCACATTATCAGGAATTTCATGGGGTAAATCGCGGGTTGCAAACGCGTAAAGACAACGATTCTGCCACGGAAAAGCGGTCCACCCCCGTCAATCGGGGGCGGACCGCTTCCTTGCTCAGTCCTGTGCCGAAGCCGACACCGACGACTGCGCCTGCTGTTCCGCGGCGACGGCCTTCTTCGTCGCCTTCTTGGCGGTCGTCTTCTTGGCCGCGGTCTTCTTGGCGGCCGTCTTCTTGGTCACAGCCTTCTTCGCCGTGGCCTTCTTGGCCGTTTTGCGCGCCGTCTTCTTCGCCACGGCGGCATCCGCCTCCGGCTCGGACTCCGGCTCGGCCTGCGACCCCGCCTGGGGCTCGGCCTCCACCACGAGGACGGCGGCCTCGGCCGCGCCGGCCGGCGATCCGGCGGGGGCGGTGACCTTGCGGGTCGCCCGGCGCCGTGCACGGGGTGCGGCCGGCTCCGGCTGCTCCGGCGCCTCGGAAGCCACCGGCTCCTGCGGAGCCTCGACGGCAACCGGGGCGGCGACCGGAGCCGGTGCCTCGATGACGATCTCGGCGGCAGCTTCGGGGGCCGCCTCCTCCGCAGGCTTCGGCGAACCCGCCGGCGCCGTGGCCTTACGAGTGGCCCGGCGACGGGTCCGGCCCTGCGGCGCGGCCTCCTCGACGACGGCCTCCACAGGCACGGCCACGGGGGCCTCGACCGGGGCGGCCTCGACGACCGGTGCGGGCTCGGAGACCTGGACGGGCTCGGAGACCTGCACGGCCTCGGCCGCGGGCTCGGACACCGGCTCCGCAACCGGCTCGGACACCGGCTCCGCCGCCTTCGGCGCACCGGCGGGCGCGGTCGCCTTCCGGGTCGCCCGGCGGCGCGAACGGCCGCGTCCGCCCACCAGGCCCGCGGCGGCCTCGGCCTCCGCGACGCTGCTGAACAGCTCCTCGTCCATCGAGAAGTCGGGCTCGGGCAGCGCCTTCGGGACGGCCAGCTCGGCGGCGACCTCGGCCTCGGACTCGGCCTCGGCCTCCGTCCCGGTGTCGGCCGTCAGCAGTTCGTGCTCGTGCGTGTGCTCCTGAACACCACCACGGGCGCGCTTCTTGGCACGCTTGCCACCGCCCCCGCCACCGGCGGCGGTCGGCTGCTCCATGTGCACGATCACGCCACGGCCGTTGCAGTGGACGCAGGACTCGGAGAACGACTCCAACAGGCCCTGGCCGACCCGCTTACGGGTCATCTGGACCAGGCCCAGCGAAGTGACCTCGGCGACCTGGTGCTTCGTACGGTCGCGGCCGAGGCACTCCAGCATGCGCCGCAGCACCAGATCGCGGTTGGACTCCAGCACCATGTCGATGAAGTCGACGACGACGATGCCGCCCAGGTCGCGCAGCCGCAGCTGGCGCACGATCTCCTCGGCCGCCTCCAGGTTGTTCCTGGTGACGGTCTCCTCGAGGTTGCCGCCCTGACCGGTGAACTTGCCGGTGTTGACGTCGATCACGACCATGGCTTCGGTCTTGTCGATCACGAGCGAACCGCCGCTCGGCAGCCAGACCTTGCGGTCCAGCGCCTTCATCAGCTGCTCGTCGATCCGGTACGAGGCGAAGACGTCGACCTCGGAGGTCCACCTGGACAGCCGGTCGCTCAGGTCCGGGGCGACATGGCTGACGTACCCGTGGATCGTCTCCCACGCCTCGTCACCGCTGACGATGACCTTGGTGAAGTCCTCGTTGAAGATGTCGCGCACGACCCGGACGGTCATGTCCGGCTCGCCGTACAGCAGGGTCGGCGCGTTCGAGGCGCCGCCGCTCTTCGCCTTCTTCTGGATGTCCTCCCACTGCGACTGCAGACGCTCGACGTCGCGGCGCAGTTCGTCCTCGCTCGCGCCCTCCGCGGCCGTACGCACGATGACGCCCGCGTCCTCGGGGACGATCTTCTTGAGGATGGTCTTCAGACGCGCGCGCTCGGTGTCGGGCAGCTTGCGGCTGATCCCGGTCATCGAGCCCTCGGGCACGTAGACGAGGTAGCGGCCGGGCAGTGAGACCTGGCTGGTGAGGCGGGCGCCCTTGTGGCCGATCGGGTCCTTCGTCACCTGGACGAGCACCGACTGGCCGGACTTGAGCGCGGACTCGATGCGGCGCGGGCCGTTGGCCATGCCCAGCGCCTCGAAGTTGACCTCACCGGCGTACAGGACCGCGTTGCGGCCCTTGCCGATGTCGATGAACGCGGCCTCCATGGACGGCAGTACGTTCTGCACCTTGCCCAGGTAGACGTTGCCGACGTAGCTGGTCGACTCCTCCTTGTTGACGTAGTGCTCGACGAGCACGTTGTCCTCGAGGACGCCGATCTGGGTGCGCTCGCCGGTCTGACGGACGACCATGACGCGCTCGACGGCCTCGCGGCGCGCCAGGAACTCCGCCTCGGTGATGATCGGCACCCGGCGGCGGCCCTGCTCGCGTCCCTCACGGCGGCGCTGCTTCTTCGCCTCCAGACGGGTCGAGCCCTTGATGGACTGCACCTCGTCGGACGGCTCTTCGCTCTTACGGGACGGACGCGGCTCGCGGACCTTGACGATCGTGCGCTCCGGGTCGTCGGCACCGGTCTCGGCCTCGGGACCGGCGTCTCCGCTGCGACGGCGACGGCGACGGCGACGACGGCTGGAGGCCGACCCGGTCGCGGACGAACCCTCGTCCTCGTCCTCGGCCCGCTCGTCCTGCTCCTCTTCGTCCTGGTCGGCAGCGCCCTCGGCGTCCTGCCCCTCCTCGCCCTCGCCGGCCTCGTCGAAGTCGGCGGACTCGCCACGGCGACGACGGCGGCCACCACGGCGGCGGCGACGCGCGGGGCGGTCGCCGGACTCGTCCGACTCCTCACCTTCGTGCTCGTCCTCGACGGGCCCCTCGGCCTCCGGCTCGGCAGGCGCGGCAGCGGCAGCGGCAGCGGGCGCGGGCTCGACAGCCGGCTCCGGCTCGGCCGCACCACCGCGACGGCGGCGACGGCGCGAGGCGGTCTGCGGCGCGGGGGCCGCCGCCTCCTCGTCCGAAGACTCCGCACGCTCCGCCGCCTCGGCGGCAGCGGCGGCCGCCGCGGTCTCAGGGGTCTGGAACATCGGCTCGGCGAAGACGGGCGCCTGGAACACGGCGACAGCCGGGCGCGCCGCACGGCGGCGTGAACGGCCCGGCGCACTCTCCTCGGCCTCGGCCTCGGCCTCGGCCTCGGCCGGGGCCGCGGGCTGCGGTGCGGGGGTCACCGGCTGGCGCGTCGCACGGCGGCGGCCGCGGCCCTGGGGCGCGTCCACGGCGTCTGCCACGGTGACGGCTTCGGCGACGGCTTCGCCCTCGGGCTCGGCGGCACGGCGGCGACGGCGGCTGCGCGTCCCCTCCTCGGCGGCGGGCTCCTCGGCGGCCGGCTCCTCGGCGATCTCGGCTGCGATCCCGGCAGCGGCGTCCGCGGGCATACGCTCGCCGGCCTCGATCTCGGCGGCGGGTACCTCGGCCTGCGGGGCGGTCGCCTTGCGGGTGGCACGACGACGCGTACGCGCCGGGGCGGCAGGCTCGACGGCGGCCTCGGCGGCCGTCACGACCTCGGCCGCGGCAGCGGCCTCGGCCTCCACGTCGGGCGCGGTCTCGCTCTCGGCGGCCTTCGGCGCACCGGCGGGCGCGGTCGCCTTGCGGGTGGCGCGACGACGGGCACGAGCGGGCGGCGCGGTCTCGGGCTCGGCCTCGACTACGGCAGGGGCCAACACGGGCTCCTCGTCCTCAACCGCTGTCTCGGTCTCGGGGCCCTCGGCGGGCTCGACGGGCTCCGGCGCAGCGGCGGCCGCGGTCGCCTTCCGGGTGGCACGACGACGCGTTCGGGCCGGGGCGGCGGGCTCGGCGGCGGCCTCGCCGGCGGTCACGTCAGCTGCTGCGGGCCCGGTCTCGGGCGCGGCCTCGGTCACGGACGCCGGGCTCTCGCTCTCGGCGGCCACGTGCGCTCCCGCGGGTGCGGTCGCCTTCCGGGTCGCCCGACGGCGGGCACGCGCCGGGGGCGCGGCCTCGGTCTCGGCGGCGGCCTCGCCACCGGAGGCGGCATCGGCCGCGTCCGGTGTCACGGCTTCTGCTCCGGGGCCGTTTCCGGCCGCGACCGGCGGCCCCGCGGGGCGGGACGCCGCGCGACGCCGGCGGCGCGCGGGCAGGGTGTCGCTGGGACTGTCGTCTGCGGCGCTGTTGTGCGCCGGCTCATTGGATTCGATCGGCTCAAGCATGCGGGCGGTTCTCCCGTCGCGCTCCCGGGCGCCACGCCTCATTCCGGTCCGCAACGGTCCGCGTGGAACGCGGAACCGCCGTCCGGGGCGCGGGCGCCGCACGGGAGCTGTGTCTAGCTCGCCGGTTCCGTACGTAATGCGTACGGCCTGGCGAAAGTCTTCAGGTCAGTGCGCTGCCCGACCCAGGTGGCTCCCGAGTACCAGGGCTGCGCCGAACGACGACCGCTTTTACGCGGAACCTTTCGGCGCCTTCGCGGCGGCGAGTCCGGCGGCCGTGGGTGGGGCGGCCATGACTGCCTCGCGGTCGGGCGCGAGCGGGTCGGTCACCGTGCCGGACTCCTCGTCGAAGAGCCCCTGCGCCAGCCTGGTCACCGCAGCGGGGACCGGCGGCGCCAGGTCGGCCACAGCTCGGAGACCGGACAGGACGTCGTCGGGTCGCACGGCAGGTGTCAGGTGCCGTACTACCAGCCGCAGTATCGCACAGGCGTCGTCCACCGGCCTATCAGCCTGGTGAGGAAGCGCCTGCAGACCCGCAACGGCGCCGCGCGCGTCGAAGCTGCGCATGCCGTTCTTGGTACGGCGCTGGACCTCGACGGTCTCGGCGGCCAGGAAGACCTTGACGGCCCGCTCCGCGTCCCCGAGCGGGACGCCGTCCAGGCGCAGCTCCCACACGGAGGCGGTCAGCCGCTCGGCAAGTCCCGAAGTACGGGCCTCCACGGCGTCGGTGATGTCGAGTCCGTCCGGCAGCGACTCGTTGAGCAGCTCACGCAGTTTGTCGGGGTCGCGGGACTCGGTGAGGGCGATCTCCAGGTATTCGGCCTCGCTGCCCGTGCCGGTGGGTGCGGCATTGGCATACGACACCTTGGGGTGCGGGGTGAAGCCGGCCGAGTACGCCATGGGCACTTCGGCTCGGCGCAGGGCCCGCTCGAAGGCGCGCTGGAAGTCACGGTGGCTGGTGAACCGGAGGCGGCCGCGCTTGGTGTAGCGCAGCCGGACGCGCTGCACTGCCGGTGCGGGCGGCGGGCCTTCGGGCTGTCGCTTGCCCAGTGGTTCTTCTCCTCGGTGCGGGGCGGCGCTCTCGCGCGCCGCCCTCGGGACGTCAGGACGGTGCCGCCTCGGCGTCGTCCCCGTCCGGCTCACCCCCGCTTGTGCAGGGAGATCTCGGGACCGGGCGCCGCGCCGGCGGCGATAGCTGTACTACCCAGAGTACGCGCCGGTGGCGCTACCGGTTCCACACCCTTCGGCCGGGCCTTCCCGCCGACCAGCGTCCGCCAGGCGTCGGCGCGGGCCTGCCGTACCGTCTCACGCGCCGACATCAGCGCTGCCCGCGCGGCCCCGCCCGCCTCGGCGGCGGCCCGCGCGGCGGGTGCCCACAGGCTGTCGCGGATCAGGTGCCCAAAGGGTGCCAGCACGTTGCGGTAGGCCGAAACGACCGGGCGTCCGACGAGATTCCAGGCGAGCCACTTCAGTCCGCGTCCCACGGCACGGGAGACATGGCCGGCGATGCGCCAGGCATGGCCGAGTGCGTCGGCGATCTCCCGGCCCACGGGGGCCAGCACCCAGCGGTACAGGGCGACAGCGGGCGCCACGACGACCACTCTGCCGAGCCAGCCGAGACCGTGACCCAACGGCGCGAGCAGACACCGGTACACGGACACCGCCGACGGCACCAGCACGTACCGCCACAACGCCACCCACGGCCACACGAACAACGCACGGGCCACCCACACCAGCCCCACACCCACACCCCGCGCCAGCCACCCGAGACCGTGACCCAACGGCGCGAGTAGACACCGGTACACGGACACCGCCGACGGCACCAGCACGCACCGCCACAACGCCACCCACGGCCACACGAACAACACACGGGCCACCCACACCAGCCCCACACCCACACCCCGCGCCAGCCACCCGAGACCGTGACCCAACGGAGTCAGCACCCGCTCGTACAGCCACCACACCGGCACCACGACGACCACGGCGAA
Source organism: Streptomyces sp. NPDC051219 (assembly GCF_040682335.1). Taxonomy (NCBI): domain Bacteria; kingdom Bacillati; phylum Actinomycetota; class Actinomycetes; order Kitasatosporales; family Streptomycetaceae; genus Streptomyces; species Streptomyces sp. NPDC051219. The sequence continues at coordinate 16,847 of NZ_JBFBAS010000035.1, read as the reverse complement.
CAGCCACGCCAGCGCGCGGCCTGCCGGCCGGAGCATCGCGCGGTCGACCGACCTCGCGCACACCACGAGGAGGTCCCACGCCATCCGAACGGGCAGGACCACGACCAGCACCACGATCCGTACCGGGATTCTGACGACAGCCGTCAGACAGCCTTCGGCCTGCCGCTTCTCGGGTTCCATGTGGGCGTAGACGCAGCGGAGGCCCCCACCGTTGCGGTGAGGGCCTCCGCATGTGGAGACCGAGTGGCAGACCTACTTGACGACCGTCAGCGGCAGCAGTTTCTTACCGGTCGGGCCGATCTGAATCTGAGTGTCCATCTGAGGACAGACGCCGCAGTCGAAGCACGGGGTCCAGCGGCAGTCCTCGACCTCGGTCTCGTCGAGTGCGTCCTGCCAGTCCTCCCAGAGCCAGTCCTTGTCGAGACCGGAGTCCAGGTGGTCCCAGGGCAGGACCTCCTCGTACGTACGCTCACGCGTCGTGTACCAGGCGACGTCCACCCCGAACTCGGGCAGCGTCTTCGCGGCGGCCTCCATCCAGCGGTCGTAGCTGAAGTGCTCGCGCCATCCGTCGAACCGGCCGCCCGACTCGTACACGGCCCGGATGACCGAGCCGATACGGCGGTCACCGCGTGAGAGCAGGCCCTCGACAATGCCCGGCTTGCCGTCGTGGTAGCGGAAGCCGATGGAGCGTCCGTACTTCTTGTCGCCGCGGATCTTGTCGCGGAGCTTCTCCAGGCGGGCGTCCGTCTCCTCGGCGGAGAGCTGCGGGGCCCACTGGAACGGGGTGTGCGGCTTGGGTACGAAGCCACCGATCGACACCGTGCAGCGGATGTCGTTCTGCCCGGAGACCTTGCGGCCCTCGGCGATGACCTTGACCGCCATGTCGCCGATCTGGAGTACGTCCTCGTCGGTCTCGGTCGGCAGGCCGCACATGAAGTACAGCTTCACCTGGCGCCAGCCGTTGCCGTACGCCGTGGAGACCGTACGGATCAGGTCCTCTTCCGAGACCATCTTGTTGATGACCTTGCGCAGGCGCTCCGATCCGCCCTCGGGGGCGAAGGTCAGTCCGGACCGACGGCCGTTGCGGGTCAGCTCGTTGGCCAGATCGACGTTGAACGCGTCCACCCGGGTGGAGGGCAGCGACAGGCCGATCTTGTCTTCCTCGTACCGGTCCGCGAGGCCCTTGGCGATGTCGCCGATCTCGCTGTGGTCCGCGGAGGACAGCGAGAGCAGGCCCACCTCCTCGAAGCCGGTCGCCTTCAGACCCTTCTCGACCATCTCGCCGATGCCGGTGATGCTTCGCTCCCGCACGGGGCGCGTGATCATGCCGGCCTGGCAGAAACGGCAGCCGCGGGTACAGCCGCGGAAGATCTCGACCGACATCCGCTCATGGACGGTCTCGGCGAGCGGGACCAGCGGCTGCTTCGGGTACGGCCACTCGTCGAGGTCCATCACAGTGTGCTTGGACACGCGCCACGGCACGCCGGACCTGTTCGGTACGACCCGGGCGATCCGGCCGTCGGGCAGGTACTCGACGTCGTAGAAGCGCGGTACGTAGACATTGCCGGTCTTCGCGAGGCGGAACAGGACCTCGTCGCGCCCGCCCGGACGGCCCTCGGCCTTCCAGGCGCGGATGATCTCGGTCATGTCGAGGACGGCCTGCTCGCCGTCGCCGATCACGGCGCAGTCGATGAAGTCCGCGATCGGCTCCGGGTTGAACGCGGCGTGGCCGCCCGCGAGCACGATCGGATCGTCGGGCGTGCGGTCGCGCGCCTCCAGCGGGATGCCCGCCAAATCCAGGGCGGTGAGCATGTTGGTGTAGCCGAGCTCGGTGGAAAAGCTCAGCCCGAAGACATCGAAGGCGCGTACAGGGCGGTGGCTGTCCACAGTGAACTGCGGGACCCGGTGCTCGCGCATCAGCGCCTCAAGGTCGGGCCACACGCTGTAGGTGCGCTCGGCGAGTACACCCTCGCGCTCGTTGAGGACCTCGTAGAGGATCATGACGCCCTGGTTGGGCAGTCCGACCTCGTACGCGTCCGGGTACATGAGGGCCCAGCGGACGTCACAGCTCTCCCACGGCTTGACGGTGGAGTTGAGCTCACCGCCGACGTACTGGATGGGCTTCTGCACATGCGGCAGCAGAGCTTCGAGCTGTGGGAAGACCGACTCGGCAGCAGACATCTCAGGACCTTCATGAGCTGGCAGGGGACGACTCTCTAGCGTAACGCGGTCTGAGCCGCCCCCAGGCACGGCTGTCGGACCCCGGCATTGGCGGGGAAGGCGCAAGCACGATCGGATCGTCGGGCGTCCGGCCAGGATCACCCCCGCATCGGCGAGGAAACCGTACACAGACGAAACGATCGGCCGGCCGTCCGGTTACCCGGTGAGCCCGTCGCGCAGCGCGGGTCGCGACGCCTTCGCCCACACCTTCGGCAGCTCCCGCTCCCTCTCCACCGCCTGCGCCTCCTCGTGTCCGTACAGCAGGCCCCAGGTGAAGGCGCTCTCGCCCGCCGCATGCGCCTGGATGGCCAGTGTCCGCAAAGACTCCCGGGCGACGACACTGTCCTGGTGGTCGCCGAGCAGGGTCTGTACGGCCTTCATCCGCTTCACGAACCGTTTGGCGGGCTTGCCCAGCGCCGGCTGCGCCAGCTCGGCGGCATAGCGGGCCCGCTTGGCGGCCTTGCGGGCCTCATGCATCGCCACGTCGCGCTCCTGGCCCGGGTCGAGGGAGAGAGCGTGCTCGACCCGGCCTGCCAGCCGGCCGTAGTCCTTGAGCACGGCCTTCGGGAGCACCTTGTGAGGGGACCGGGAAGCGGCGGGCCGCAGCGGCGGGGCGGCGAGCAGTGCGTCGAGCGCGTCCAGCAGCGCCAGGTACCGCTTGCTGTCCAGTACTTCGAGGGTCCTGCGGCGGGAACCGGTGCGGCGCGACACGCTCCAGATCCGCACCCGGCTGCTGACGGGGCCGAGCCGCAGGGTCTCGGGTACCTCGGCGATCCGGGACTCCAGCCGCTCGGTCAGTACCTCCAGGTCCCGGTCGACCCCCAACTCCGCGCCGAGCCACTTGAGCTCATCGCCGAGGGGGTCGGTGACGGTCCGGTCGAGGACCTTCCGGTACGTCTTGAAGGCGCTGCGCATCCGGCGGCTGGCGACCCGCATCTGGTGCACCGAGTCGGGCAGATCCCGTCGCACGGCCGGGTCGTACTCGACGATCGCCGCGACCTGCGCACGCAGGTAGGCAAGGACATGGCTCCCGGCGGTGTCCTTGCCGGCGGTTTTCTTGCCGGCACCGCCTGCGGGCTCGGCCGAAGCGGCCTTGCGATCCGCAGCCGCGGGCTCCGTCTCCGCCAGGGCGCGGGCCAGCTTCGACGGGGAGTCCGAGACCCGTGCGCCGGCCTTGCGGAGCTTCTTCTCCACGGCGTCGAGGAACGAGGCGTCGCCGCCGTCCGCGAGCTCGACCTCGATCTCGGTCCACTCGGCCGTACCGCCGCCGGGCTCGAGACGTTCCGCGCGGACCTGGTCCGTGCTCACTTCGGCGAGCAGCCTGCCGTCACCGTCCTCCAGGTGGAGTACGTGGCGGGTGGTACGCAGGCGTACCCGCGGGACGAGTTCGGCGTCACGGACCCGGGAGCGTACGAGCTCTCGGAGCTCGTGCGGGACGCCCCCGCCCTCGACCCCGGCGGTGAGCGGGACATGGATCTCGTCCCGCACGTCCGGCGCCACCGGCAGCTTGAGGTGCCAGCCCTCGTCGGATCCACCGTTTCTACGGCGCAGCGTGATGGCGTGGGCGGCGAGCCGCCCGTCCTGGGTGTCGTAATAGGTGGCGTCGAGTTCCATGACGCCTTGGTCGATGACGGCCGCGACCCCGGCCATCTCGGTCAGATCGGGCAGCCGCATCTCGCCATCGGCCGCAGTGAACTCGAATTTCCGCTCGATCTCGCGCTTCGTGTCCGCCATAGACCGAATTTAGTCGCGAATGACTTCCGTTGGCAGGTCTACGCCGACAGCGGACGTTGCACTCGGATGGACTGCAGCAGTCCGATGGCCACCCAGACCGCGAACATCGAGGATCCGCCGTACGAGACGAACGGCAGCGGGAGGCCCGCCACCGGCATGATGCCGAGCGTCATGCCGATGTTCTCGAAGGACTGGAACGCGAACCAGGCGATGATCCCGGCGGCGACGATCGTGCCGTACAACTCGGTCGTCTCGCGAGCGATCCGGCAGGCACGCCACAGCACCACGCCCAGCAGCAGCAGGATCAGTCCCGCGCCCAGGAAGCCCAGTTCCTCGCCCGCGACGGTGAACACGAAGTCGGTCTGCTGCTCCGGCACGAACTGGCCGGTGGTCTGCGAGCCCTTGAACAGGCCCGTGCCGGTGAGGCCGCCCGAGCCGATCGCGATCCGCGCCTGGTTGGTGTTGTAGCCGACACCGGCCGGGTCGAGCTCCGGGTTGGCGAACGCGGCGAAGCGGTTGATCTGGTACTCGTCGAGGACTCCGAGCTGCCAGACCATGACGGCGCCCACGGCGCCCGCGCCGAGCAGGCCGAAGACCCAGCGATTGGAGGCACCGGAGGCCAGCAGGACACCGAGGACGATCACCGCCATCACCATGACCGAACCGAGGTCGGGCATCAGCATGACGATCGCCATGGGGAGGACCGCCAGGCCCAGAGCCTTGACGACGATGCGGTGATCGGGATGGAGTTGGTCGCCGGCGTCGACCCGGGCGGCCAGCAGCATCGCCATGCCGAGGATGATCGTGATCTTGACGAATTCCGACGGCTGGAGCGAGAAGCCCCCGCCGAGCACGATCCACGCGTGCGCGCCGTTGATGGTCGCGCCGAGCGGGGTGAGGACGAGCAGAACGAGCACGACCGAGAGCCCGTAGAGAACCGGGACGGCTCCGCGCAGGGTGCGGTGGCCGAGCCAGATCGTCCCGATCATCAGCACCAGGCCGATACCGGTGTTCAGGGCGTGCCGGAAGAAGAAGTAGTACGGGTCGCCCTGATTGAGCTGGGTGCGGTTGCGGGTCGCGGACCACACCAGCAGTGAGCCGACGAAGGACAGCGCCAGCGCCGAGAAGAGCAGCGGCCAGTCGAGCCTGCGCACCACCGAGTCACGGGCGGTGAGCTTGGACCAGATCCCGCGGTCGGGGGTGTACCGCGAGACGGAGAAGCCGTGGGTACCGGCCATCAGTCCCTCCTCCCGACCGCGATCTGCTGCTTGTTCTCGTCCTCGGGCTTCGCCGGGACGTACGGTTTGATCAGCGGCGCGTTGATCGAACCGTCCTTCTCGATCTTCGGCAGCTCCTTCTGCGGCTTGGGCAGCAGTGCCCTCCCGAGGTCCTGGTTGCCTTCCTTGTCCAAGCCGTAGAGCTCGTCGTAGATGTTGCGCACGAACGGACCGGACGCCCCGGAACCCGTACCACCCTGGGAGATCGTCATCACGATCGTGTAGTCGTCGGTGTAGGTGGCGAACCAGGAGGTCGTCTGCTTGCCGTAGACCTCGGCCGTACCCGTCTTGGCGTGCATCGGGATCTTGTCCTGCGGCCAGCCGCCGAATCGCCAGGCGGCGGTACCGCGGGTCGCGACTCCCTCGAGGGCTTCGTCTATCAGCTCGCGCGTCTTGGCGTCCATCGGCAGCTTGCCGTGCGACTTGGGCTTCATCTCCTGGACCGTCTTGCCGTCCGGGCTGATGACCGCCTTGCCGACGCTCGGGTTGTACATCGTGCCGCCGTTGGAGATGGCGGCGTAGATGGTGGCCATCTGGATCGGGGTGACGAGCGTGTCGCCCTGGCCGATCGAGTAGTTGACGGAGTCGCCGGCGCGCATCTTCATGCCTTCGAGGCAGTTCTCGTAGGCGAGCAGCTCGACGTAGGTGCCGCCCTTCTTGCCCTGCTTGCACCAGCCGTCCTTGTTGGCCTCCCAGAAGTCCTTCTTCCACTTCCGGTCGGGGACACGGCCGGTGACCTCGTTGGGGAGGTCGATGCCGGTCTCCTTGCCGAGGCCGAACTGGTGGGCGGTCTTGTAGAACCAGTCCGCCGGGTTCTTCTTGGGCTTGTTACCGCCGTCCTTCTGCCACTGCTGGTGCGCGAGGGCGTAATAGACGGTGTCGCAGGAGACCTCGAGGGCCTTGCCGAGGCTGATGCTGCCGTGTCCCTGGGACTCGAAGTTCTTGAAGACCTGGCCGCCGATGGAGTACGAGCTGGGGCACGGGTAGCGGCCGTTGAAGTCGTAGCCCGCGTTGACCGCGGCCGTGGTCGGAATGACCTTGAAGATCGAGCCGGGGGCTGCCTGGCCCTGGATGGCCCGGTTGAGGAGGGGGTAGTTGGAGTCCTTGCCGGTGAGCTTGGCGTAGTCCTTGCCGGAGATGCCGCCGACCCAGGCATTCGGGTCGTACGTCGGGTTGGAGGCCATCGCCACCACCCGGCCGGTCTTCGACTCCATGACCACGACGGCGCCCGCGTCGGCCTTGTAGTTCTGGTTGGTGTTCCGGTCGTGCTGCTTGCGGGCTTCCTCCATCGCCGCATTGAGCTGGTACTCGGCGACCCCCTGCACCCGCGCGTCGATGCTGGTGACGACATGGGCGCCGGGCACGGCCTCGTCGTTGTTGGCCTCTCCGATGACGCGGCCCAGGTTGTCGACCTCGTACCGGGTGACGCCGGCCTTGCCGCGCAGCTCGCTGTCGTACGTCCGCTCCAGGCCGGAGCGGCCGATCTGGTCGGAGCGCAACAGCGGCGAGCGGGTGTTCTCGGCCTTCTTGATCTCCTCGTCGGTGACCGGGGAGAGGTAGCCGAGGACCTGGGCGGTGTTGGACCCGCCGGGCGCGGGGTAGCGGCGGACGGCAGTGGGCTCCGCGGTGATGCCGGGGAAGTCCTCCGCGCGCTCCCGGATCTGCAGCGCCTGCTGCGTGGTGGCCTCGTCGGTCACCGGGATCGGCTGGTAGGGCGAGCCGTTCCAGCAGGGCTGCGGGGTCTCGGAGTCGCACAGCCGGACCTTGTCGGCGACGTCCTTGGGCTTCATGTCCAGGACCTCGGCGAGGCGCGCGAGCACGGCCTTTCCGTCGTCCTTCATCTTCATCAGCTCGGTACGGCTGGCGGACACGACGAGACGGGTCTCGTTGTCGGCGAGCGGAACACCGCGGGCGTCGAGGATCGTGCCGCGGACGGCGGGCTGGACGACCTGCTGGACATGGTTGTTCTTCGCCTCGTCGGTGTACTCCTCGCCGTTGCGGATCTGGAGGTACCAGAGGCGCCCGCCGAGGGTGAGGAGGAGGGAGAAGACGAGGACCTGGATGGCGACGAGCCGGATCTGGACCCGGGGGGTGCGGCCTGTCTCGGGAATGTTGCTCACTGCGTCCCCCCACTGGTCGTACGGGCCCCGGAGGGCCTCGGGTGATGCCCCGGGCGGCGACGCTCCGGACGGTACTGCCTCACAGCCTCTTGACCCCCTTAATACGTCCCGCCTTTGCCGCCCTGCTCCTCGCGGCCTTGATGCGCAGGCCGCCGCGCTGGTTGCCGATACGCAGCCCGGTGCCCGAGGCGAGCCAGCCGGACGCGACATCGGTGCCGGCGCCGCCGCCCTTCTGGGTCTCGGCGAGGGGATCGTTCTCGGCGCGTCTGGCCAGGGCCATGATCAGCGGAACGGTGAAGGGGGCCAGTACCAGGTCGTAGACCACAGCGGTGAACAACAGCCCGGTAAGGCCCACATGACGGGCGGCGGTGTCACCGACCAGGGCGCCCACGCCCGCGTAGAGCAGTGTCGAGCCGATCGCGGCAGCGACGACCACGGCCATCGGCCCGGTGGCGGAGCGCAGTCGTCCGGTCTCCGGCTTGGCGAGGCCCGCCAGATAGCCGGTCACACAGAGGACGAGCGCGTAGCGCCCCGCGGCGTGGTCGGCCGGCGGAGCGAGGTCGGAGAGGAGACCCGCGCCGAAGCCGATGAGGGCGCCACTGACGTGTCCGTACACCAGCGCGAGGGCGAGGACGGTGAGAAGCACCAGGTCGGGGACGGCGCCGGGGAGTTGGAGCCGGGCCAGCACGGTCACCTGGACGACGAGAGCGACGACCACCAGGGTGGTCGAGAGCAGAATCCGGTTGAAGCGCATGAGGTTCAGCTCCTACTGCTCGGTGCCGTCGGCCACGGCGTCCGCCGAGGGGGTGACCGTGACAGTGACCGTGGGCGTGGGCTGCGGCGGGGCGGGTTTGGGCGGCAGGACCATGTCGCGCGGGTCTTCGCGCGGCGGCTGGACGACGATGCCGACGATGTCGAGCCTGCTGAAGCCGACGTACGGCCGGACCATGACGGTCCGGGTCAGGTCGCCGCCGGCCGGGTCGACGCGGATGATCTCGCCGATCGGTACACCGGGTACGAACGGCTTGGCGCCGCGCGAACCGAAGGTCACCAGGCGGTCGCCCTTCTTGACCTTGGCCTTTCCGTTGAGCAGCTGTACCCGGAGGGCCCGGTCGCCCTGGCCCGTGGCGAAGCCGAGTTCGCCGGTGTTCTCCAGGCGGGTACCGACGGTGAAGTCGGGGTCGTTGGCGAGGAGGACGGTGGCGGTGTTCGGCCCGACGGTGGTGACCCGGCCGACGAGCCCGTCGCCGTTGAGGACGGTCATGTCCCGTCCGATCCCGTCGTTGCTGCCGGCGTCGATGGTGACGGTCCAGGAGAAGCCCTGGGCCGCTCCTATCGCGATGACCTCTGCCCCCTTGATTCCGTACTGCCCCGCGCCGGCCTTCTTGAGCATCTCGTCGAGCTCGCGGACGCGGCTGCGGTTGCGGTCGTCGCTGCCGAGCCTGGCCTTCAGTGCGGCGTTCTCGCGCTCCAGCTCGGTGATCCGGTTGTGGCGCTCACCGGAGTCGCGAACCGCCCCTATGGCGTTGCCGATCGGGTCGACGGCGGAGGCGACCCCGCTCTCCACCGGGCCGAAGACCCTGGCGGCGGCCTGCCGGGCACCGTCGACCGGCGACTCCTCTCCACCGCGGATGTCCACCGTGATCAGTGCGAACGCGATGGCGATCAGCAGCACCAGGAGCAGCCGGCTCTCTCGTGTGTCCCTCACGTGCGGCGGCCGTGCCTTCCTCGTCGGAATTACTGTGCGTGTATATCAACGATCCGCCGCACGGGAAGTCAGGCCCCGTACGGCGGATTTCGGGTGAAACGTCACGTGACCGCCACGTCACCTGCGGGGCTGAGCGTCCAGTACCTGCTGGAGCGCCTCGAACTCCTCCACGCATTTGCCCGACCCGAGCGCCACCGAGTCCAGCGGATCCTCCGCGATGTGGATGGGCATACCGGTCTCGCGGCGCAGCCGCTCATCGAGGCCGCGCAGCAGGGCCCCACCGCCGGTGAGGACGATGCCGCGGTCCATGACGTCGCCGGAGAGCTCGGGCGGGCACTTGTCCAGCGTGGTCTTGACCGCGTCGACGATCGCGTTGACCGGCTCCTCGATGGCCTTGCGGACCTCGCCGGCCGAGATGACGACGGTCTTGGGCAGACCTGAGACCAGGTCACGGCCACGGATCTCGGTGTGTTCGTCCTTGTCCAGGTCGAACGCCGAGCCGATGGTGATCTTGATCTGTTCGGCGGTGCGCTCACCGAGGAGGAGGGAGTACTCCTTCTTGATGTGCTGGATGATCGCGTTGTCCAGCTCGTCACCGGCGACCCGGATCGACTGAGCCGTAACGATTCCGCCGAGCGAGATGACGGCCACCTCGGTGGTGCCGCCGCCGATGTCCACCACCATGTTTCCGGTGGCCTCGTGGACCGGCAGGCCCGCGCCGATCGCCGCGGCCATCGGCTCCTCGATGATGTGCACCTGGCGGGCGCCGGCCTGGGTGGATGCCTCGATGACGGCGCGGCGCTCGACCCCCGTGATGCCGGAGGGGACACAGACGACGACACGGGGACGCGCCAGATAGCGACGCTTGTGGATCTTCAGGATGAAGTAGCGGAGCATCCGCTCGGTGATCTCGAAGTCGGCGATGACGCCGTCCTTGAGCGGCCGGACCGCAACGATGTTGCCGGGCGTCCGCCCGATCATCTTCTTCGCCTCGGAGCCGACCGCCAGGATGCCACCGGTGTTGGTGTTGATGGCGACGACGGAAGGCTCGTTGAGGACGATCCCCCGGCCCCTGACGAACACCAGCGTATTGGCGGTCCCGAGGTCGATCGCCATGTCACGGCCGATGAACGACATGTTGTTCCCCATGGAGATACGTCTGGCCTTCCCAGGTGGAGCTGCTGGCTTGTAGGTCGGCGAGGTGGGTGTGTGGGTGAAGGTCCATCGTAGTGCCGCAGGTGCGACACCGCGCGAGGGGACTCCGTCAAAGTCTGCGGAACACGTACCCGCCCCAGTAATGGTGACGTGGCGTCGGGTCCATGCGTTCCCGGGTTCACCGTACCTATACCGAAGGGCGACCGAAATTACTTCGGTCGCCCCAGGTCGTGAGCGCTATATGGCTGATGCCTCGTCAGGAAAAGGAAGGGAAGAACAGCTTCAGTTCCCGCTGCGCGGACTCCTCCGAGTCCGAGGCGTGAATGAGGTTCTCCCGGACGATGGTGCCGAAATCGCCACGGATCGAGCCGGGCGCGGCGGCGATCGGGTCGGTCGGGCCGGCCAGGGCCCGGACGCCCTCGATGACCCGCTCGCCCTCGACCACCAGGGCGACGACCGGTCCGGAGGACATGAACTCCACAAGCGGCTCGTAGAAGGGCTTGCCCTTGTGCTCCCCGTAGTGCGCCTCGAGGGTGTCGTGGTCCAGCGTGCGCAGCTCCAGCGCGGGGATGGTCCAGCCGGCCTTGCGCTCGATCCGGCCGATGATCTCGCCGACCAGGCCTCGGCGTACGGCGTCGGGCTTGAGCAGGACGAGGGTGCGCTGGCTCACGGGGCGAGCTCCTTTGTACGTACGTCGGTGAGCGGGTGCTCCGAGGTTACAGGGCCGAACGGGGCAATGGTCACGCAGCGTCAGGCGTTACGCTGCGTCAGGCCCGGCGGATGCCTGGGGTTCGGCCTGGGCGGCCCATCGGGCCTTCGCCTCGTCGATCCGGCGCCCGTAGTGCACGGAGGCCCACCACAGCGCGGCGAAGACCGCACCGAGGATGAACATCTCGGTGACGACGAACCCGCTCGCGATCAGTCCGGCCTGGAGCACCCAGCCGGTCTGCACCGCGCCGGGGCGGCTCAGCATCCCGCAGAGCAGCACGGACAGCAGCATCCCGATGCCGCAGACCGTCCAGATGGTGGCGGCGGACAGATCGCCCTTCATGGCGACGAGTCCGGCGAAGCCGATCACGAAGAACTCGCCGATGAGCGTGCTCGCACAGAGTGTTCGCATGGGTCAGCCCCTCCCCAGGAGCAGCCGGGCCTCGCCGACCGTGATGACGGAACCGGTGACCAGTACGCCGGCCCCGGCGTACTCGTCCTCCTCCTCGGCGAGGGTGATCGCCGCTTCCAGAGCGTCGTCGAGCCGCGGCTCGACCTGCACCCGGTCCGGACCGAACACCTCGACGGCGATGGCCGCGAGCTCGTCCGGGTCCATCGACCGGTGGCTCGAGTTCTGGGTCACTACGACCTCGGCGAACAGCGGCTCGAGGGCCTCGAAGAGACCCTTCACGTCCTTGCCGTCGCTCGCGCCGACCACCCCGACGAGGCGGCTGAAGCCGAACGCCTCGGTGACCGCCTCCGCCGTGGCGCGGGCACCGGCCGGGTTGTGCGCGGCGTCGAGGATCACGGTCGGACTGCGCCGGACGACCTCCAGGCGACCCGGCGAGACCACCGAGGCGAAGGCGTCGCGGACCGTGTCGACGTCCAGCGCGCGAGCCTGCTCGGCGCCGATCCCGAAGAACGCCTCCACCGCGGCGAGGGCCACCGCCGCGTTCTGCGCCATGTGGGCGCCGTGCAGCGGCAGGAAGATGTCCTCGTACTCACCGCCGAGGCCGCGCAGCGTCAGCCGCTGGCCGCCCACCGCGACCTCCCGGGAGACCACGCCGAACTCCATGCCGGCGCGGGCCACCGTGGCGTCCACCTCGACGGCCTTCCTGAGCAGTACCTGCGCGGCGTCCACCGGCTGCTGAGCGAGGATGACGGTCGCGCCCTGCTTGATGACGCCGCCCTTCTCCTCGGCGATCTCGCCGGGAGTGGCGCCGAGGCGGTCGGTGTGGTCCAGGTCGATCGGAGTTACCACGGCGACCGAGCCGTCGATGACGTTCGTCGCGTCCCAGCTGCCGCCCATACCGACCTCGACGACGGCCACGTCCACCGGGGCGTCCGCGAAGGCCGCGTACGCCATACCGGTGAGCACCTCGAAGAAGGACAGCCGGAACTCCTGCGCGGCGTCGACCATCTCCACGTAGGGCTTGATGTCGTTGTACGTCTCGACGAAACGCGTGGCCTCGATCGGCGCCCCGTCCAGGCTGATCCGCTCGGTGATCGACTGTACGTGCGGGCTGGTGTACCGCCCGGTGCGAAGCTCGAAGGCACCGAGCAGCGCCTCGATCATGCGGGCGGTGCTGGTCTTTCCGTTGGTACCGGTGATGTGGATGGAGGGGTACGCGCGCTGAGGCTCGCCCAGCAGGTCCATCAGGGCCGCGATACGCGACACCGAGGGCTCCAGTTTGGTCTCTCCCCAGCGGCCCGCGAGCTCCTGCTCCACCTCCCGGAGCGCTTTGTCCACTTCAGGGTCCTGCGGCCGGGAAGGCACGGGGTCGCCCTGCGGCGGCCCGGCCTGGGTGCGCAGCGTGCGGCTCCCGGCCTCGATCACCGCCAGGTCGGGATCACGGTCGGTTGCGGCTTCGACGATCTCGTCGAAGCCGTCGGTGGGGTCGGGCTGCTCACTCACAGGGCCAGTCTACGGAGAACCACCGGCGGGACCGTCTACCGCCCTGCCGAGTCCAGAACCCGAAGGCCCCCGGACCGTGTCATGTGTAGGGTCCGGGGGCGTTCATGCGCGTTCAGAGGGCAGGGGCCCGGCAGGAGCGGCCGGGCCCGCCACCCGCTAGGCCTGCGGCAGGCTGTCCAGCTGGGCCTGGATACGGGCGATGTCCGCCTCGGCCTTCGCCAGCCTGCCCCGGATCTTGTCCACGACGTTGTCGGGTGCCTTGGCCAGGAAGGCCTCGTTGCCGAGCTTCGCCGTGGCCTGGGCCTTCTCCTTCTCGGCCGCCGCGAGGTCCTTGGCCAGCCGCTTGCGCTCCGCCGCGACGTCGATGGTGCCGGACAGGTCCAGCGCCACGGTCGCTCCGGCCACCGGCAGGGTCGCGGTGGCGCTGAAGCCCTCACCCTCGGGCTGCAGACGCAGCAGCTGGCGGATGGCCGCCTCGTGCGCCGCGAGCTCCGTACCGGAGAGATCCAGCCGGGCCGGGACCTTCTGACCGGGCTGCAGTCCCTGGTCGGCGCGGAACCGGCGGACCTCGGTGATCACCTGCTGGAGGTTCCCGATCTCCCGCTCGGCGGCTGCGTCACGGAAGCCGCTGTCCTTCGGCCAGTCGGCGATCACGACGGACTCCCGGCCGGTGAGGGTGGTCCACAACGTCTCGGTGACGAAGGGCACCACCGGGTGAAGGAGCCGGAGCGTCACGTCGAGAACTTCACCGAGCACCCGGCCGGAGACCCGCGCCTGCTCGCCGCCCTCGAAGAACGTCGTCTTGGACAGCTCGACGTACCAGTCGAAGACCTCGTCCCACGCGAAGTGGTAGAGCGCGTCGGCCAGCTTCGCGAACTGGTAGTCGTCGTAATACGCGTCGACTTCCGCGACCGTGGCGTTCAGCCGCGACAGAATCCACCGGTCGGTCGCCGAAAGCTGCTCGGCGGGCGGCAGTTCACCCTCGACCGTCGCGCCGTTCATCAGCGCGAACCGGGTCGCGTTCCAGATCTTGTTGGCGAAGTTGCGGGACGCCTGGACCCAGTCCTCGCCGATCGGAACGTCGGTGCCGGGGTTGGCGCCCTTGGCCAGGGTGAAGCGGACGGCGTCGGAGCCGTACGCGTCCATCCAGTCCAGCGGGTCCACGGCGGTGCCGGACGACTTCGACATCTTCTTGCCGAACTGGTCACGGACCAGACCCGTGAGCGTGATGGTGTGGAACGGCGGCTCGCCGTCCATCGCGTACAGGCCGAACATCATCATCCGGGCGACCCAGAAGAAGATGATGTCGTGGCCGGTGAGCAGAACGTCGGTCGCGTAGAACTTCTCGAGATCCGGCGTCTGTTCCGGCCAGCCGAGGGTCGAGAACGGCCACAGGCCCGAGGAGAACCAGGTGTCCAGAACGTCCGGATCCTGCGTCCACCCCTCGCCGGCGGGCGGCTGCTCGTCGGGGCCGACGCAGACGACCTCGCCCTCCGGCCCGTACCAGACGGGGATCCGGTGACCCCACCACAGCTGGCGCGAGATGCACCAGTCGTGCATGTTGTCGACCCAGTCGAAGTACCGCTTCGACATGTCCTGCGGGTGAATCTGCACCTTGCCGTCGCGGACCGCGTCACCGGCGGCCTTCGCCAGCGGCTCGACCTTGACCCACCACTGCATGGACAGCCGCGGCTCGAGCGTCGTCTTGCAGCGCGAGCAGTGCCCGACGGAGTGCGTGTAGGGACGCTTCTCGGCGACGATGCGGCCTTCGGCGCGCAGCGCACCGACGATCGTCGAGCGGGCCTCGAAGCGGTCCAGACCCTGGAAGGGGCCGTGGACGGTGATGATACCGCGCTCGTCCATCACGGTCAGCGACTCGAGGTTGTGCCGCTGGCCGATGGCGAAGTCGTTCGGGTCGTGGGCCGGCGTCACCTTGACCGCGCCGGTCCCGAACTCCGGGTCCACGTGCGTGTCGGCGACGACCGGGATCGTGCGGTTCGTCAGTGGCAGCTTGATCTGCTTGCCGATGAGGTGCGCGTACCGCTCGTCGTCCGGGTGGACGGCGACGGCCGTGTCGCCCAGCATCGTCTCGGCGCGCGTGGTCGCGACGACGAGCGTGTCCTCACCCTCGCCGTACTTGATCGAGACCAGCTCGCCGTCGTCGTCCTGGTACTCCACCTCGATGTCCGAGATGGCCGTCAGACAGCGCGGGCACCAGTTGATGATGCGCTCGGCGCGGTAGATCAGCTCGTCGTCATACAGATTTTTGAAGATCGTTTGGACGGCCTTGGACAGGCCCTCGTCCATGGTGAAGCGCTCGCGCGACCAGTCGACGCCGTCCCCGAGCCGGCGCATCTGGCCGAGGATCTTGCCGCCGTATTCTTCCTTCCAGTCCCAGACGCGCTCGATGAAGGCGTCCCGGCCCAGGTCGTGGCGGGAGACGCCCTCCTTGGCGAGCTCGCGCTCGACGACGTTCTGGGTGGCGATACCGGCGTGATCCATGCCGGGCAGCCACAGCGCCTCGTAGCCCTGCATCCGCTTGCGACGGGTGAGGGCGTCCATGAGCGTGTGCTGGAAGGCGTGCCCGAGGTGCAGGCTGCCGGTGACGTTCGGCGGCGGGATGACGATGGTGTACGCGGGCTTCTCGCTCTTGGGGTCCGCCGTGAAGTAACCGCGCTCTACCCAGCGCTCGTACAGCTTCCCCTCTACCTCGGCCGGCGCGTACTGGGTCGGCAGTTCGGGAGTGGACGCTGGAGTCTGCTGAGGGTTCTCGGTCACGAGGCACAGTTTAGAGGTGTCACGGGGCCGTACTGAAACGGGAATGTTCCGTAACGCTGTGGCCCCCGGCGCCCCGGCATCCGCCCCCTTCCGTCAGGATGTTCGGAACACATAAGTATCTGGAGGGGAACCAGGAATGAGCTACAACCAGCCGGGCCCGTACGGTGGGCAGCAGCCTCAGCAGCCCGGGCCGTACGGTCAGCCGGGTCCTTACGGTCAGCCGCAGGGCCAGCCGGGCCCTTACGGCCAGCAGCCGCAGGGCCCCCAGCCCGGCTACGGCTACCCCCAGCAGGCCCCGCAGGGCGTACCGCCCCAGCAGCCCGGCTACGGCTACCCGCAACAGGGCGGCTACAGCCAGCCGCAGCAGCCGGGCCCGTACGGCCAGCAGCCCCCCTACGGCCAGGTCCCGCCACCCCCGGCCGCCCCGAAGAAGAAGACGGGCCTGATCATCGGCGCGGTGGTGGTCGCACTCGCGGTGGTCGGCGCGGGGGTCTACTTCCTGGCGGGCGGTGGCGGCAACGGCGATGTGGCCGACGACACCAAGGGGTACAAGCTCACGCCCCCTGCGACGGTGGGCGAGTACAAGAAGAGCCCCAAGGGCGACAAGACGGAGCCGATGACGGAGACGGAGAAGAAGGAAGCCGCGGCTCTCGGCGTCACCAACGCGCAGCAGATCAACACCGAGTACCAGGCAGGTGCCGATCCGAGCAACCCGCTCGCGGGCAAGGCCATGAACTTCATCGGTGTATGGGGAGAGATCTCCGACCCGGCGAAGGTGCTCGACGCCGCCTTCGAGGAGATCAAGACCGACACCGAGAAGGAGGACGCGGAGGTCAAGGTCGAGCTCGTCGGCAGCCCCACCGAGTACAAGCCGGAAGGCTTCGAGGGCGCTTTGATGAAGTGCCAGGACATCAAGTTCATCAACACGGACGCTGATGCCAAGCCCGGTGAGCCGAAGGAGTTCAAGATCCCGACCTGCATCTGGGTCGACTACAGCACCTACGGCATGGTGAACGCCATCGACCTGGCGTCGATGGCAACGGGCGGGAGCATGAAGCAGCAGGAGGTTGCCGAACTGGCGGCCAAGCTCTACAACACGGCCCGCACCAAAGCGTAATTACACGCACGTACAACGGACAACACGAAGGGCGCCCGGCCGGTCGACCCGCCGGGCGCCCCGGTGGCGTGCGCCGCCCCGGGGTTAAGCCGACGACTCGGGGGGGGCGGCCCAG
>NZ_JBFBAS010000034.1:0-64087 GCF_040682335.1 Streptomyces sp. NPDC051219 | reverse complement strand
CGTGCGGCCACCACGCGCACGCTGACACGGTGGGCGCTCTCAACGTTCTACGGGCCGGGCTGGTCCGTCGCGACGCCAACCCGGCATAGCGAGAAGCCCCGTCCTTCAGGGCGGGGAGGAGTCACCAGGAAGGACAGCACCTCGCCTCGCCCTCGCCCGTCGCCATGAAGTTCAGGTCGCGGGACTGGGACGGCCGCGTACGGCCGCCACGTACGTCGTGACCGATGCGCTGACCGATGCTGTGCTGCGCGCCCTGCTGCACCGCGCGCGGCCAGCCCCCAACTCAGCCGGCGAGCACCCGGACGGCCCGCGCCGGCACCCGCGCCTGCTCGTAGCGCTCCACCAGCAGCCGCGCCAGTTCCGGAGCTGGACCGAGTACGTCCGCCAGTACGTCCGCACCCGCCTCCCGGGCCCCCCGCGCGATGCGGTCGGGGAGGAATCCGGGCGCGATGACGTACGGAGCCACGGCCACCCGGCGGACACCCTCCGCGCGCAGCGCCCGTACGGCGTCATCGGTGCGGGGAAGGGCAGCGGAGGCGAACGCAGGCCGCACGGCGCACCAACCGGTGTGCCGCAGCTCCCGCGCGATTTCAGCGATCACTGCGATCGCCTCCGGGTCTGTGGAGCCCGCCGAGGCCAGGACGAGCCCCGTCGAGCGCTTGTCGCCGGGCGCCACGCCGGACTCGTACAGCCGCTGCTGCAGTGCGGTCAGCAGCAGCGGCGAAGGGCCGAGCACCTCCGCCTGCCTGATCCGCAGTTGAGGCAGCCGGGCCGACGCCTCGTGCAGGACGGCCGGGATGTCGGCCTTGGCGTGGAAGGCGCGGGTGAGGAGGAGAGGCAGGGCGACCACCTCTCGTACCCCCTCCGAAGCCAGCCGCTCCAGCACCCGGGGCACGCTCGGGGCGTTGAAGTCCAGGAAGCCGGTCTCCACGCGCAGCCCCGGCCGCAGCGACCGCACCCGCCGGGTGAGCGCATGAACGGCCGCGGCGTGCCGCGGGTCGCGACTGCCATGGGCGACGACCAGGAGGGCGGGCGCACAACGCCTCCCCGCGAGGGAGGTGGCGGGCGACGGGAGGGCCGGGCGGTGCATGGCGGTCAGCTCTTCGTGAGCAGGCCGCGACCGCGCAGCACCGCGCGCTCCAGCGGGCTGAAGATCAGCAGGTCGATCGCGATGCCGACGATCAGGATGAGGAGGATGGCCAGGAACACGCCGGGCATGTCGAAGTTGTTGCGGCCGTTCTCCAGCAACTGTCCGAGCCCGAGGCCCAGCTCGGGCGAGGAGGCGATGATCTCGGCGGCCATCAGCGAACGCCAGGAGAACGCCCAGCCCTGCTTCAGGCCCGCCAGATAGCCGGGGAGCGCGGCGGGCATGACCACGTGCCAGGTGCCGCGCAGACCGGTGGCGCCCATGGTGCGCCCCGCCCGCAGGAAGAGCGGAGGCACCTGGTCCACGCCCGAGACCAGGCCGTTGGCGATCGACGGGACGGCGCCCAGCAGGATCACCGTGTACATCATCGAGTCATTGAGGCCGAGCCAGATCACCGCCGGCGGCACCCAGGCGACCGAGGGCAGCGACTGCAGACCGGAGAGGATCGGGCCGATCGCCGCGCGGACGAACCGGACCCGGGCGACCAGCAGCCCGAGCGGGGTGCCGATGGCGAGCGCGAGCAGGAAGCCGAGCAGACCGCGCGAGACACTGGTCCACACGACCTCGAGCAGTGTGCCCTGCATCCACATGGCGGAGACGCTGTCCCACACCGCGCCCGGCGGCGGCAGCTTGTAGTCGTCCGTGACCTTGGCCCAGACGAGCACCTGCCAGACGATGAGCACCAGGGCGACGGCCACCACCGGCGGCAGCACCTTCTGCACCAGGACCTGGCGCACGGGCGTGCGGCGGACCTGCACGGCGTCCAGTGCGTCGAGGCCGGCTTCGAGGCCCGCCAGGTCGTCGGCCTTCGAGGCGGCCTTGGCGACGTCGTCGCGGACTTCAGTGCTGGCCATGGCGGCGGATCTCCCCACGCAGTTGTTCGGTGATCTCGAGGGACAGCTCCGCGACGGCGGCATCCTCGATGCGGCGCGGCTGCGGGATGTCCACGGTCCACTCGTGCGCCACCCGGCCGGGCCGGGAGGACAGCAGCACCACTCGCTCGGCGAGCCGGACGGCCTCACGGACGTTGTGCGTGACGAAGAGGACCGAAACGCTGGTCTCGCGCCAGATACGGGTGAGCTCGTCGTGCAGTACGTCCCGGGTGATGGCGTCGAGCGCGGCGAACGGCTCGTCCATCAGCAGCAGTTCGCTGTCCTGAGCGAGCGCGCGGGCCAGCGCGACGCGCTGGCGCATACCGCCCGACAGTTCGTGCACGCGCTTGCGGTACGCGCCGCCGAGCCGTACCAGCTCCAGCAGCCGTTCCGCCTCCGGCCGGCGCTCCGACTTCGGTACGCCGCGCAGGCGCAGCGCGAGTTCGATGTTCTTGCCCGCGGTGAGCCATGGGAAGAGGGCGTGCTCCTGGAACATCAGGGCCGGCCGGCCGCCAGGGGTCTCGATCGACCCTGCGGTCGGCCTGTCCAGCCCAGCGACCAGGTTGAGCAGCGTGGACTTTCCACATCCGGAGGCCCCCAGGAGGGTGACGAACTCGCCCGGCGCGACATCGAGGGTGATGTCGTCCAGCACGAGCTGCTGACCGGCGGGACCGGCGAAGGACTTCGAGACATGCTCGATACGGGCGGCGTGCGACACCGCGGTGTCGCCCTCGGCAGCCTTGGCGATCGTGATGGCCATGGTCGTCACCTCCTGGGAATCCGGATGCGGGGGTTTGCTACTTGACGCCGAGACCGGCGTCGGCGACCTCGGGCTGACCGGCGGCCTTGAGCACCTTGTTCAGGAGCGTCAGGTCGTAGACGCCGGCCAGGTCGGGCTTCTCCAGCAGACCCGCCTTGACCGCGTGCTGCGCCTGCGCGTCCAGCGTGGCGGCCAGCGGGTCATTGGTGATCTGGATGCTCGGCCATGCCGGGTCGATGACCTTGGCGGCCAGTTCCTTGCCGGTCTCCTCCTTGAGGGCGGCGTTGGCCGAGGCCTTCGCCTTGTCCGGGTTGGCGTTGATCCACTCGTTGGTCTTCACCGTGCCCCGCAGGAACGCCTCGACGACGTCCGGGTGCTCCTTGAGGAACGACTGCGACACGATGATGTTCGTGATCACGAACTTCTTGTCCGGCCACAGCGTGGACTCGTCCAGCAGCACCTTGCCGCCCTCGGAGACGAGCTTGGACGCGGTCGGCTCCGGTACCCACGCTCCGTCGACGGAGCCCGACTTGTAGGCGTCAGGGGTGACCTTGTTCTCCGTACGGACCACGGAGACATCGCCCTTGCCGCTCTCCGCGTCGACCTTCCAGCCCTTCTCGGAGATCCAGTTGAGGAACGCGACGTCCTGGGTGTTCCCCTTCTGGGGGGTGGCGATCTTCTTGCCCTTGAGGTCGTCCAGCGTCTTGATCTTTGCCGGGTTGACGACGAGCTTCACGCCGCCCGACGCGGAGCCGGAGATGATCCGCAGGTTCTGGCCCTTGGACTTGACGTAGCCGTTGATGGAGGGCGAGGGGCCGATGAAGCCGATGTCGATGCTGCCCCCGCTGAGGGCCTCGATCTCGGACGGGCCGGCGTTGAAGGTCTGCGTGGCGAGCTTGGTGCCGCCCAGCTCCTTCGCGATCAGGCCTTCCTGGATGCCGACCAGAGCGGTGGCGTGCGTGAGGTTCGGGAAGTAGCCGACCTTCACGGTGTCGGCGGAGAGCTTCTTTCCACCGGCGGCCACATTGGCCTTCGTGTCGTCGTTCTTCGCTTCGGAGCCGTAGCCGCAGGAGGCGAGTGCGCCGATCAGCAGCGGCAGGGCAGCGGCGGCGACGGCACCGCGGCGCAGGGAGGTACGGGTGGCAGGCACGGGAGGGTTTCCTCTCGGAGGCCCGGTTCTTACGTCCTACGGGTGGTCCGGGACGCGGCCGGGAAGTCGGCAGGTCTTCGTCGGTACGAGTACGGCGCGTGGGGGGTGAGGGCGCGCAGGCAGTGCGCGTACGTCAGCACGCACATCGCCCCACCCCTCCCTGGCCGCTGCCGAGGAGACCGCTGCCCACGCGGCCGCCTTCCTTGGCGAAGGTGGAGAAGAAGTCGTGTGCCATGGCTAGAAGTCCCACCCTTCGTCGTCCTGTACGGGTTCGGCCTCGGCCTCGGCGGCGAACGAGCGGCCGGCCATGCCGGCCGCCAGCGTCGTACCGTCCGCGGGGTCGATGAGCAGGAACGACCCGGTACGGCGGGAGTCGGCGTACGCGTCGAGCGCGAGCGGCTCGGCCGTGCGGACGAGGACCCGGCCGATGTCGTTGGCCGCAAGCCGGCCCGGGGCCGGGTGCTGCGACAGGTCGTCGAGCGTCAGCCGGGACGGGATGTCCTTCACGATCGCCTTGACCGTCCGGGTGGTGTGCTTGAGCAGCACCCGCTGGCCGACGGTGAGCGGCTGGTCCGCGACATGGCAGACCGTCGCCTCGACGTCCTGCGTGGCCGGCGGAACGCTCGCGCTGGGCGCGATCAGGTCGCCGCGCGAGATGTCGATGTCGTCGGCGAGCCGGACGGTCACCGACTGCGGTGCCCAGGCGATGTCGACGCTCTCGCCGAGCGCGTCGATACCCACGATGGTGCTCGTACGGCCCGACGGCAGTACGGTCACGGCCTCGCCGACCCGCAGTACGCCCGAGGCGATCTGCCCCGCGTAGCCGCGGTAGTCGGGGTGCTCGGCGCTCTGCGGACGGATCACGTACTGCACCGGGAAGCGGGCCGGGCAGCCGGTCAGGTCATGGCTGACCGGCACCGTCTCCAGGTGCTCCAGCACCGTCGGACCGCCGTACCAGTCCATGTGCGCGGACGGCTCCACGACGTTGTCGCCGGCCAGCGCGGAGATCGGGATCGCGGTGATGTCCGGGACGCCCAGCGAGGCGGCGTACGCGGTGAACTCCTCGGCGATGGCGGCGAAGACGGGCTCCGCGTAGTCGACCAGGTCCATTTTGTTGACGGCCAGCACGACGTGCGGGACCCGCAGCAGGGCGGCGACCGCGGCGTGCCGCCGCGTCTGCTCCACCACGCCGTTACGGGCGTCGACCAGCACGACGGCCAGCTCGGCGGTCGAGGCGCCGGTGACCATGTTGCGGGTGTACTGCACATGCCCGGGGGTGTCCGCCAGGATGAAGCGCCGCCGCGCGGTGGCGAAGTAGCGGTACGCGACATCGATGGTGATGCCCTGCTCCCGTTCGGCCCGCAGGCCGTCGGTGAGCAGCGCCAGGTCCGGGGCCTCCTGGCCACGGCTGCGGGAGGCGTGCTCGACAGCCTCCAGCTGGTCGGTCAGAACCGACTTGGAGTCGTGCAGAAGCCGTCCGACGAGGGTGGACTTGCCGTCGTCGACGGACCCCGCGGTGGCGAACCGCAGCAGGGTCGTGACCGACAACTGCTCAGTGGTGCTGGTCATTTAGAAGTACCCCTCGCGCTTGCGGTCTTCCATCGCGGCCTCGGACATCTTGTCGTCGGCGCGGGTCGCGCCCCGCTCGGTCAGGCGGGAGGCGGCGATCTCGGCGATCACGGCGTCGAGCGTCGTGGCGTCCGAGTCGACGGCACCGGTGCAGGACATGTCGCCGACGGTGCGGTAGCGGACCAGCCGGGATTCGACGGTCTCGCCCTCCTTGGGGCCGCCCCACTCACCGGCGGTCAGCCACATGCCGCTGCGCTTGAAGACCTCGCGCTCGTGGGCGAAGTAGATCTCCGGGAGCTCGATCCCCTCGCGGTCGATGTACTGCCAGACGTCCAGCTCGGTCCAGTTGGACAGCGGAAACACCCGGACGTGCTCGCCGGGCGCGTGGCGGCCGTTGTAGAGCTGCCACAGCTCCGGGCGCTGGCGCCGCGGGTCCCACTGCGAGAACTCGTCGCGCAGGGAGAACACCCGCTCCTTCGCGCGGGCCTTCTCCTCGTCGCGGCGGCCGCCGCCGAAGACGGCGTCGAACCGGTGCTGCTGGATCGCCTCGGTCAGCGGGACGGTCTGCAGTGGGTTGCGGGTGCCGTCGGGACGCTCGCGGAGCTTGCCCGCGTCGATGTACTCCTGAACGGAGGCGACGTGCAGGCGCAGCCCGTGCTTGGCCACCGTGCGGTCGCGGTACTCGAGGACCTCGGGGAAATTGTGCCCGGTGTCGACGTGCAGGAGCGTGAACGGCACCGGCGCGGGCGCGAACGCCTTGAGCGCCAGGTGCAGCATGACGATGGAGTCCTTGCCGCCGGAGAACAGGATCACCGGCCGCTCGAACTCCCCCGCCACCTCGCGGAAGATGTGCACCGCCTCGGACTCGAGGGAGTCCAGGTGGCTGAGCGCGTACGGCGCGTCCGTGCCCTCGGTAACGGTGGCGACGGTCGTCATGCCAGACCCCTCTCGGTGAGCAGCGCGTGCAGCGCGGCTGCGGACTCCTGGACGGTCTGCTGGTGCGAGGCGATACGCAGGTCCGGCGCCTCCGGGGCCTCGTAGGGGTCGTCGACCCCGGTCAGCCCGGAGATCTCGCCGGCCGCCTGCTTGGCGTACAGGCCCTTCACATCGCGCTCGGAGCACACCTCGACCGGCGTGGCCACATGCACCTCCAGGTAGGTGGTGCCTTCGCTCTGGTGGCGCTTGCGGACGGCCTCACGGCTGTCCGCGTACGGGGCGATGACCGGGACCAGCGCCTTCACGCCGTTGCTGGCCAGCAGTTCGGCGACGAAGCCGATCCGCTGGACATTGATGTGCCGGTCCTCACGGGTGAAGCCGAGGCCCGCCGAGATGAACTCGCGGATCTCGTCCCCGTCGAGCACCTCGACGCGGTGGCCCTCCGCGCGCAGCCGGTCCGCCAGCTCGTACGCGATGGTGGTCTTGCCCGCGCTGGGCAGACCCGTGAGCCACACCGTGGCGCCAGTCAACTGCTTCTCCTGATCAGAGTCGTTCGTCATCCGTGCAACCCGCATTCGGTCTTGTTCCGCCCCGCCCAGCGGCCGGAGCGGGCGTCCTCGCCCTCCGGCACGCGCCGGGTGCAGGGCGCGCAGCCCACCGAGGCGTAACCGTCCATCAGCAGCGGGTTGGTGAGGACGCCGTGCTCCGCGACGTACGCGTCCACGTCGTCCTGCGTCCAGCGGGCGATCGGCGAGACCTTGACCTTCTGCCGCTTGTCGTCCCAGCCGACCACCGGGGTGTTCGCCCGG
This sequence comes from Streptomyces sp. NPDC051219, assembly GCF_040682335.1. Classification (NCBI taxonomy): domain Bacteria; kingdom Bacillati; phylum Actinomycetota; class Actinomycetes; order Kitasatosporales; family Streptomycetaceae; genus Streptomyces; species Streptomyces sp. NPDC051219. Next base: position 56,844 of record NZ_JBFBAS010000034.1, on the reverse strand, counting down.
GTCGGGGACTCGTCGCGGCGCAGGCCGGTCGCCCAGGCCCGGTACGCGGTCAGGCCCTCTTCGAGGGGTTTGACCTTGCGCAGCGCGCAGCACAGGTCGGGGTCGCGGTCGTGCAGCTTCGGGCCGTACTCCGCGTCCTGCTCGGCAACGGTCTGCCGCGGGGTGAGCGTGATGACGTTGACGTCCATCACGGCCTCGACCGCGTCGCGCGTACCGATGGTTTCGGGGAAGTGGTAGCCGGTGTCCAGGAACACCACGTCCACGCCCGGGAAGGCACGGGAGGCGAGGTGGGCGACCACCGCGTCCTCCATGGAGGAGGTGACGCAGAAGCCCTTGCCGAACGTGTCGGCGGCCCACTTGAGGATGTCGAGCGCAGAGGCGTCCTCGAGGTCACGGCCCGCCTGCTCGGCGAGAGCCTTGAGGTCGCGCCGGGTCTGAACCGTCGTCATATCTCGTCCCCTCCGTCGTCCTTGCGCTGAAGTCCACGGGTCAGCAGCCCGAGGAACTTCAGCTGGAAGGCTCGATTGCACGCCGCGCATTCCCACGCGCCGTGGCCCTGTTCGTTCGGACGCAGGTCCTCGTCGCCGCAGTACGGGCAGTAGAAGGGGGCGGCCCGCTCGCTCATGACCCCGCCTTTCGCTGCCGCTCGCCGGCGCTCACGACAGAGCCTCTTCGCTCGCCCGCGCCGCCCAGGTGGCGAAGCGCTCGCCCTCCTCGCGCTCCTTCTGGAAGCGCCCGAGGACCCGCTCGACGTAGTCGGGCAGCTCGGCCGAGGTGACCTTCAGCCCGCGGACCTTGCGGCCGAAGCCGGCCTCGAGGCCCAGTGCGCCGCCGAGGTGGACCTGGAAGCCCTCGACCTGGTTGCCGTTGTCGTCCAGGACCAGCTGGCCCTTGAGACCGATGTCGGCGACCTGGATACGGGCGCAGGCGTTCGGGCAGCCGTTGATGTTGATGGTGATCGGCTGGTCGAACTCCGGCATGCGGCGCTCGAGCTCGTCGATCAGCGAGGCGCCGCGCGCCTTGGTCTCGACGATCGCCAGCTTGCAGAACTCGATACCGGTGCAGGCCATCGTGCCGCGCCGGAAGGGGGACGGGCTGACCCGCAGGTCGAGTGCCTCCAGACCCTCGACCAGCGAGGCGACCTTCGACTCCTCGACATCGAGCACGATCATCTTCTGCTCGACGGTGGTGCGCAGCCGGCCCGAGCCGTGGTCCTCGGCCAGCTCGGCGATCTTCGTGAGGAGGGTGCCGTCCACCCGGCCGACGCGCGGCGCGAATCCGACGTAGAAACGGCCGTCCTGCTGCCGGTGCACACCGACGTGGTCGCGCCACTGCTGTACGGGCTGCTCGGGCGCGGGGCCGTCGACCAGCTTGCGGCCACCCAGGTACTCGTCCTCGAGGATCCGGCGGAACTTCTCCGCTCCCCAGTCGGCGACCAGGAACTTCAGGCGGGCGCGGGTGCGCAGCCGGCGGTAGCCGTAGTCGCGGAAGATCGAGATGACCCCGGTGTAGACCTCGGGCACCTCGTCGAGCGGCACCCAGGCGCCGAGCCGGACACCGATCTTGGGGTTGGTGGACAGACCGCCGCCGACCCAGAGGTCGAAGCCAGGTCCGTGCTCCGGGTGGTTCACGCCGACGAAGGCGATGTCATTGATCTCGTGTGCCACGTCCAGCAGCGGCGATCCGGAGATCGCCGACTTGAACTTGCGCGGCAGGTTGGAGAAGTCCTTGTTGCCGATGATCCGGCGGGAGATCTCGTCGATGGCCGGGGTGCCGTCGATGATCTCGTCCTCGGCGATCCCCGCGACGGGCGAGCCGAGGACGACGCGCGGGGTGTCACCGCACGCCTCGGTCGTGGAGAGCCCCACGGCCTCCAGCCGGTTCCAGATCTCCGGGACGTCCTCGATCCGGATCCAGTGGTACTGGACGTTCTGCCGGTCGGTGATGTCGGCGGTCCCGCGCGCGAACTCCTGGGAGACCTCGCCGATGACCCGGAGCTGCTCGGTGGTCAGCCGGCCGCCGTCGATCCGGACCCGGAGCATGAAGAACTCGTCGTCCAGCTCCTCCGGCTCCAGGATCGCGGTCTTGCCGCCGTCGATCCCGGGCTTGCGCTGGGTGTACAGGCCCCACCAGCGCATACGCCCGCGCAGGTCGTTGGGGTCGATCGAGTCGAAACCCGCCTTGGAGTAGATCGTCTCAATGCGTGTCCGCACGTTGAGACCGTCGTCGTCCTTCTTGAACTGCTCGTTGCCGTTGAGGGGCGTGAAGTGGCCTACGGCCCACTGGCCTTCGCCACGGTGGCGTCCGGCCTTGCGGCGGGAGGTGGCAGCAGTCGACTGGTCGGGGGTGGCGGCCATGGTGATAGGTCCTTCTGTGGCGGCTCAAGGAGGGCGGATCGGCGACGACGTTACCCCTGAACAGTTCTCACCTGCGGAAATGCTGCCAGGTTGAGCATGGCGAAGCGCTCCGGCCGGTGGGCAGAGCTGTCTTGTGCTTCAGGGGATCGGCTCGTCCGCGACGGCGGGGACGGCGATGTGTGCGGCGGTGCTGGTTCTCTCAGCAGGCCGGACAGATGGCGCTGGACATGCGGCCGAGGTCGACGTGCCGCCGACTCACCAAGGCAATTCCAGCTGTAGACATGACGGAAGCGTGTCACGGGGGTCTCGGGGCAGTCCACCGTTATCCATAATGTGGACATCACCGTCCCAGGATATGGGACGGTGTGTTGTGGGTCACCCGGCCGGTCACCCGGTCACCCGGTCACGCGTCAGGCGCCGGGCCAGGGTCCCGGTGTCGCGACATCCGGCTCCTCAGCGGTTCTGGTCTCGAACAGCCGGAACCCGCGGCGCAGGTAGTTGTCCATGGCATGCGGGCCGTCCTTGCTGCACGTGTGCAGCCACACCCGCTTCGTCGGCGCCAGAGCCGGCCAGCGCTCCGCGAGGTCCCAGGCGCGGGCAGTCCCGTACGACAGCAGATGACCACCGATCCGGCGACCCCGGAACGCCGGGATCAGCCCGAAGTACACGATCTCGACGGAGCCCTCGTCCTGCGCCTCCAGCTCGACGTACCCGGCCGGCGTGCCCCGGTCGTACGCCACCCAGGTCTCGGTCCCGGGCTTCGCCAGCGCCTCGAGCCACTCCTGGTGGCGCATGCCCAGCCGGTCGGTCCAGCGGATGTCGCCGCCGACCGCGGTGTAGAGGAAGCGGCTGAACTCGGGGGAGGGCACCTCGGCCCGGACGATCGTGATGTCCGCGCCGGGCTCGGCGGCCGGCCGGAGATCCGCGGGCGAGGTCTGCTCCAGGGACCAGGTGGTCACAGTGATGCTCATGGAGGCCAGCGAACCACGCGCCGTGCTCCTCTCCAAAAAGTGGCCGGCACGGTGCACGCTCATGCCGCTGCCGGGGGGAGCCCCGCCGTGCGGGCCCGTATCACTGCCGGAGCCGTCGAGTGGGGCAGCAGGTTGGCCGGGTGGTCCGGCTGAATCACCTCGACCCGCACATCCTCGGTGAAGCGGTACGGACGGTGGGCCAGCACGCCCGCCAGGGTCCGGCGCATCCGGGACAGCTCGGCGCGCACGGTCACGGTCCGCGTCGGGTCCCCGAAGATGTCCCCGGCCAGCTCGGCCGCCGAACGCCCCGCCCGGCTCATGGCCAGCAGGAAAAGCAGCTCCGCATGGCGCGGGCTCAGCTCCTGGCTCCAGCTCCCCGCCGCGCCCGAGACGGTGGCCGACCACCGCCGCGGCCGGCTCACGTCCAGCACGAGCCTGCTGACCGCGCCCGCCGGCCGGGCGTCCTCGATCCGGATCAGCCAGCCCCCGGGCAGCGGCTCCACCGTGCAGTCCCCGAGCGCGGGCAGCCACACGCGGCCGGGCCCGAACGACTTGGGCAGGGGCAGCCGGTCCGGCGGCAGCATGCCGGTGACCGCGGTCGGCCAGCCGTGCGGGTCGACGGCGAGCGCCCGGCCGGACAGTCGGCACAGCACCGGCGCCGCCACGGTCCGCAGCCGCTCCAGGGACATCAGATGCCGGTTCCGCAGCTCGCTCTCGGCCAGCCGCGCCACCGAGGCGACCCAGGTCAGCGTGGCCGGGTGCATGGTGACGAGCGGACCGCTCACATCGATGACTCCGAGCAGCCGCCCGTCCCGCGGGTCGTGGACGGGGGCCCCCGCGCAGGTCCAGTCGTGATGGGTGCTGACGAAGTGCTCGGCCGAGAAGACCTGCACCGGGCGTCTCGCCACCAGGGTCGTGCCGACCCCGTTGGTGCCGACCAGGTCCTCGTCCCAGTCGGCGCCCACCTCGAAGCCGAGCCGGTCCGCCTTCCTGAGTATCGAGGAGTGGCCCTCGCGCCACAGCAGCCGCCCCTCGGCGTCCGACACCACCATGATGTGCAGGGTCTCGTCGACAGCGGGCAGCAGCCCCTCGCGCAGTACCGGCAGGATGTCGCGCAGCGGCGAGGACTGCCGCCGCCGCTCGGTCTCCTCGACGGTGAGCAGATGGGCACGGGAGCCGCGGTCGGGGTCGACACCGCTGTTCAGCATCCGCCGCCACGATTCGCCGATCTCCGGACGAGGGGCGGCGGGCGGCTGCTTTCCGGCGAGAGCGGCAGCTCGTACACCCTTGAGCAGCTTCGCCGCCCGGCGGGCGTCCACGGCGGCGAGCCTGTTCAGGTCGAGAGATGTGTTCGTCACCGGATCCTCCCCGAATCAGCCGGTCTTCATCCTCCCGCTCACGGCAGGGCTCCGACGGCTGTTTCGGCGCACAACGGTTGCAACTGTTTGCAACTCTCGCCAAAGAGCGGCCAATTGCCCGAAGGTGGCGTAACGCCGTTCGAACGGCGTTACGGCTCCTCATACGGGGCGGTGAGGCGGGGGTGGTGCCGTGTCGGCGCAGCACCACCCCGGTCACCGCCGCCCTGTCGCAGCCCCTACTCCGCAGCGCGTCAGATCTCCACCCGGGCCCGGTCGACGACCGAGGCCAGGTCCAGCGTGTGTGGCAGAGTCCCGAACGCCGTCCCCCAGTCCCCGCCCAGCCGCGAGCCGCAGAACGCGTCCGCGACCTCGGACGGTGCCCAGCGCACCAGCATCGAGCCCTGGAGCACCAGCGCCATCCGTTCGACCAGCCGCCTGGCCCTGGCCTCGATGCCCTCCAGATCGGCGAGTTCGGTCAGCAGGTCCTTGATCGCGGCGTCCAGCCGGTGGTCGGCGCCACGGGCCTGCCCGACCTCCTGCAGGAAGGCGTTCAGCGCCTGCGGCTCGCTCCCCCTACGCCCTGCGGCGTGGGGGGACCCCCAGAGGGCACGCAGCACGTCCAGCGCCTGTACGTTCCCCGAGCCCTCCCAGATCGAGTTCAGCGGGGACTCGCGCAGCAACCTGGGCATCCCGGACTCCTCGACGTAGCCGTTGCCGCCGAGGCACTCCAGCGCCTCCGCCGCGACCGGCGTACACCGTTTGGTCACCCAGTACTTGGCCGCGGGCACGGCCAGCCGCAGAAAGGCCCGGTCCTGCTCGCTGTCACTGTCGTAGGCGGCCGCGAGCCGCAGCGCGAGCGTCGTCGCCGCCTCCGACTCCAGCGCCAGATCGGCCAGCACGTTGCGCATCAGCGGCTTCTCGATCAGCTTCCCGCCGAACGCGCTCCGGTACGCCGCGTGGTGCACCGCCTGGGCCACTGAGTGCCGCATCAGGGCGGCCGAGCCGATCACACAGTCCAGCCGGGTCGCCGCCACCATCTCGATGATGGTGCGCACCCCGCGGCCCTCCTCGCCGACCCGGCGGGCCCACGTGCCGTCGAACTCCACCTCGCTCGACGCGTTCGACCGGTTGCCGAGCTTGTCCTTCAGGCGCTGGATGGCGAACACGTTGCGGGTCCCGTCGGGCAGCACCCGCGGTACCAGGAAGCAGGTCAGGCCACCGGCGGCCTGCGCCAGCACCAGGAAGCCGTCACACATCGGGGCGGAACAGAACCACTTGTGACCGGTGAGCAGGTACTCGCCGTCGGCGCTCAGCGGCTCGGCGCGCGTCGTGTTGGCCCGGACGTCGCTGCCGCCCTGCTTCTCCGTCATGCCCATCCCGAAGAGCACCCCTGGCTTCCCGGCCGCCGGGCGCAGCTCCTCGTCGTACACGTGAGAGGTCAGCCTCGGCTCCCACTCCGCCGCCAGCCCGGGATCGGCACGCAGAGCGGGTACCGCGGCGTGTGTCATCGACAGCGGGCATCCGTGGCCCGCCTCGGCCTGCGTCCACACCAAGAACCCCGCCGCGCGGCGCAGGTGTCCGGACGGCCGTCCCCAGGCGTCGGTGAGGCCCGAGGACACGGCGTGCCCGAGCAGCCGGTGCCAGGACGGATGGAACTCGACCTCGTCGATCCGGTTGCCGTACCGGTCGTGGGTACGCAGCCGAGGCGGATTCTCGTTGGCCAGTACGCCCCATTCCTGAACCTGCGCGGAGCCCGCCGACCGGCCGAGCTCACCGAGCTCCGCGCGTACGGTGTCCAGCAGTTCAGCTGGAAGATGTCGTTCCACGGCCTCGCCGAGGGCCCGGTCCGCGCCGTAGACGTCGTATCCCACCAGGGGCGGAGCCTGGTTGGTGACGGTGTGGGTCGTGGCTGCCATGCCGATACGGTAAGGAGGTGCAGCCAGCAAATGAAACACCCGAGCGGCCGACGGGCCGGCTCCACCGGGCCCGAGCCCTCTATCGCAACGTCTCCAAGCGCCGAATGGCCTGGCTGCTGCTGAAGGACACCGTCGACTCCTGCATCGAGTACCGGATTCTCGGCCTGGCGGCCGAGGCGGCGTTCTTCACCCTGCTCTCGCTGCCGCCGCTCTTCCTCGGTCTGATCGGACTGCTCGGATACGTCGACGGCTGGACCAACACCTCCACCGTCGCCAGCATCGAGCAGAACATCCTCAACGCCGTCGGCACGGTCCTCTCCGACCGCGGCGTCAACGAGATCGCCAAGCCCCTGCTGGACGACGTCACCCAGCGCGGCCGCCCCGATCTGATCTCCCTCGGCTTCGCTTTCGCGCTCTGGTCCGGCTCCCGGGCGGTGAACGTCTTCATCGACACCATCACGGTGATGTACGGGCTGGACGGCCACCGCGGCATCGTCAAGACCCGGCTGCTCGCCTTCCTGCTGTACATCGTCGCGCTGGTGATCGGCGCGGTGGTGCTGCCGCTGATGGTCGTCGGCCCGGACGCCGTGGTGAACCTCGTCCCCTGGGGCACCGAGCTGGTCAGCGTCCTGTACTGGCCCACCGTGACCCTGCTGTCCATCGCGTTCCTCACCACGCTGTACCACGTGTCGGTACCGGTGCGGTCGCCGTGGATCGAGGATGTGCCGGGCGCCCTGGTCGCTCTCGCCATGTGGGTGCTGGGCAGCTTCCTGCTGCGCATCTACCTGACCAACACGGTGGAGGGCCCGACGATCTACGGTTCGCTCGCCGCACCCGTCGCGGTGCTCCTGTGGATCGGCATCTCGGCCTTCGCCGTCCTGGTCGGCGCCGCCGTCAACGCCGCGATCGACCGGGTCTGGCCCTCGGTCGCCACCGCCGCCGCCCGCGCCGCGAACGAGCGTTTCCGGGCCGCCCAGGCCGCCGAACTGCTGGCCCGCGCGGAGGCGGCCCGCCTCGCGGCCGGGGAGGACGACGAGGACGGCGCCGACGCGGACATGCCGTCCGAGTTCCCGGAGCGCTGGTCGAAGTTCCTGCCGCCGGACGACGTCTCCTCCCGCCTCCGCAAGGAGCGCAACGCGCCCCACCGCGACTAGCCTCGGTCGCGTGTACGAGGAGTGGTCTTCGCGCGTCCCCGGGGCCGTCGTGTGGACGCGCACCGCGCAGGGCGCGGGCGTCCTGTACCCCGTGCTGCCCGACGGCTGCATGGACCTGCTGTGGACCTCGGGGCGGCTGCTCGTCGCCGGGCCGGACACCCGCGCCCACCAGGCGGGCGAAGTCCCCGGCACCAGCTGGGCAGGCGTCCGTTTCCCGCCCGGGACCGGCCCCGCCCTTCTGGGCGTACCGGCGTACGAGCTGCGCGACCGGCGTGTGGCCCTGGCCGACCTGTGGCCCGGCGCCGAGACGCGCCGGCTCACCGAGCTGCTCGACGAAGCCGAGGAGCCCGCCGCGGCACTGGAGGCCGTGGCCCTGCGGCGGGCGGCCGACGCGGACCCGCCCGATCCTGCGCTGCGCGCCGTCGTCGACGCACTGGACGCCGGACACAGTGTCGCCGTCACCGCACGCAGCGTGGGCCTCGGGGCGCGCCAGCTGCACCGCCGTTCGCTGGCCGCCTTCGGCTACGGGCCCAAGACGCTGGCCCGCGTCCTGCGCCTGCAGCGCGCGCTGGCGCTGGCGCGGACCGGGATGCCGTACAGCGAGGTGGCGCTTGCCGCGGGCTGCGCCGATCAGCCGCACCTCGCCCGGGAGCTGCGCGAGCTGGCGGGCACCACGCTGGGCGACTACGTGGCGGCGGCGAACAGAGAGACCCCGCAGCCGTCCGGGTCGAGCACCACCGCGTAGCGCTGCCCCCAGAAGGCGTCCCAGGGCTTCAGATGGCCCTCGTAACCGGCCTCGACGAGGGAGTCGAACGTGGCGTCGACCTCGGCCGGACTCTCGCAGGCGAAGGCGAGCCCGATCCGGTCGCCGCCCTCCGGCCTGCTCCAGCCGGGGTCGAACGAGCGGATGACCTCCTCGGTGTCCCAGGCGATCCGCAGCCCGCCGGGCAGCGTCGCCTCGACATGGGGGCCGGTATCGGCGCCGGCCGGAACCGCGAGGCCGAGCCGTCGGTAGAAGGCGAGGGAGGCGGCCATGTCGGAGACGACCAGGCCGACCACATCGAGTCGTGGAGTCATACCGGCAAACCTATGCGGGCCGCGGGCCGCCGGTCTTGTACGAATCGGTCGTGCGGCGGCCGCCCGTCAGCACGGCGGCGGCGGCCGCGTGGCCGTCTCCCACCGCCACATCGCTGATCAGCCAGTTGCCCGGGCCGGCGGCCGGGGCCCGGCCCGTACCGACGTAGTCCGCGGACGACGACCGGGCCAGCCCCGTACCCAGACCCTTGAGATAGGCCTCCTTGCGGGCCCAGGTCCGGGCGAACGCAGCCGGCCTCCTCTCCGCGCGCAGCGCGGCCAGCTCGTCGGCCTCCCGGGGGTGCAGCAGAAGCCCTGCCTCGTCGGCGTCCACGGCGGCCGGGACGGTCTCCGCGTCGACGCCGACAGGCGTGGCCGCGAAGGCCAGCAGGCCCAGACCGTGGGTGTGTGTGATTGAGAAGTGCAGCGGCGTGCCCCGGACCGCGGGGCGCCCGTGCGGCCCGCCGCACAGCGGACAGTCCTCGCGGATGAACGGCACCTCGGCCGGATTCATCCCGAGACCGCTTCCGAGCAGCAGGCGCAGGCCCACGTGGACCGCCACGTAGATGTCCCGGTCGGAGTCCCTCCGAAAGGCCGCCGCCCGCCGCAGCTCGGAGTCGTCCAGTACGGACGGGGCGTTGGCTGCCAGGGCTGAACCGTTTCCCGGCACCCGCACGGCCCACAGGCGCGGCGCGCCGCCGGGCGCCGGAAGGGCCGGCGGCCCGGCGTGGCCGAGGGGTGACAACTCCTCCGGATGCAGCGCTGTTTCGGTGGTCACCCCGGCAGAATATGCGGCCGCTCCCATGCGGTTCGCGCCGGCGAGGATACGGCGGCGGCTCTCCCTAAAACGCTGGTGCCGCGCCCTGGCGCGGGGTTATGGTTCTGCTCGTTCCGGGCCGCGGCCATCTGCCGTGCCCCGGGTGTGCCGGTTCGCTGAGGAAACAGGAGGTGAGGACATTGATGACTGTCGCCGCGGTGGGCGCTGCCCGCACTCAGAAGATCGTCGTCCCCACTTCCGTGGCCACCGGCTGACACTCCACAACTCCTCGCACCACGCGAGCAGCCAGGGCCACCCTTCGAAGGGTCTCCCTTGTCTTCCTCGTCTTCCTCGTTCAACACTTCGTTCGACGCTCCGCCCAACGCCATGTGGCACGCCGCTGCCGCACGCCCGCTGACCGCCTACGGCTGGGACGACAGCCTCGAGGCGGACTTCGCGCCCTACGCGGCACAGGGCCTCCTGCCCGGTCGAGTAGTCCGTGTCGACCGCGGCCAGGCCGATGTCGTCACCACCGCGGGAACCGTCCGTGCCGACACCGCGTTCGTCACGCCCCACGACCCCATGCGCGTCATCTGCACCGGCGACTGGGCCGCCGTCGACTCCGGCGGCGACCCCCAGTTCGTCCGGGCGCTGCTGCCGAGGCGTACCGCTTTCGTACGCTCCACGTCCTCGAGCCGGTCCGAGGGGCAGATCCTCGCGGCCAACGTGGACCACGCGATCATCGCCGTCTCGCTCGCCGTCGAGCTCGACCTCGGCCGGATCGAGCGATTCCTTGCCCTGGCCTGGGAGAGCGGAGCGCAGCCGCTTGTGGTGCTCACCAAGGCCGACCTGGTTCCGGACGCGACCGGGCTCTCGTACCTCGTCGAGGACGTGGAGACCACCGCTCCCGGCGTGCAGGTGCTGCCCGTCAGTTCCGCGACGGGCGAGGGCATCGACGTACTCTCCGCCGTCGTCGCGGGTGGCACGAGCGTGCTGCTCGGAGTGTCCGGCGCCGGCAAGTCCACCCTTGCCAACGCACTGCTCGGCGACGACGTGATGGAGGTGCAGGCCATCCGTGACGTCGACGGCAAGGGCCGTCACACCACTACGACCCGCAACCTGCTGGTACTGCCCGCCGGGGGAGTCCTGATCGACACCCCCGGGCTGCGCGGGGTGGGGCTGTGGGACGCCGAGACGGGGGTCGGCCAGGTGTTCTCCGAGATCCAGGAGCTCGCCGAGGGCTGCCGCTTCCACGACTGCGCGCACGAGGCGGAGCCGGGCTGCGCGGTGCTCGGCGCGATCGAGGAGGGCGCGCTGCCGGAACGGCGGCTGGAGAGCTACCGGAAGCTGATGCGCGAGAACCAGCGCATCGTCGCCAAGACCGACGCAAGGCTGCGCGGCGAGATCCGGCGTGACTGGAAGCTGAAGCACGCGGAGGGCCGGGCCAACATGGAGGCCAAGCGCGGCAGGCTCCGCAAGCCGTAACCGTACGGCGCGGTGCGGCGGAGTGAGCCGGCGCGCGGTCGGGGGGCCGGAGTGTTCCGGCCCCCAGCGCCATGTCCGAATCCCGCGAGCCGGACGTGGTCCCGTGCCGCACACTGGATCGCGTGATGGACGAAGAGACCAGGTACGAGGCGGTGAGCAGCCGCGACGCGCGCTTCGACGGAGAGTTCTTCTTCGCCGTCGCGACGACCGGTATCTACTGCCGCCCGAGCTGCCCCGCCGTCACTCCGAAGCGGCGGAATGTCCGCTTCTACCCGACTGCGGCCGCTGCGCAGGGGCACGGCTTCCGCGCCTGCCGGCGGTGCCGGCCGGACGCCGTGCCCGGCTCCGCCGAATGGAACGTCCGCGCCGACATGGTCGGCCGCGCGATGCGCATGATCGGCGACGGGGTGGTGGACCGCGAGGGCGTCCCCGGCCTCGCGGAACGCCTCGGCTACAGCGCCCGGCAGGTGCAGCGCCAGCTCACCGCGGAGCTCGGCGCGGGGCCCGTCGCGCTGGCCCGCGCCCAGCGCGCGCACACCGCGCGCGTGCTGCTCCAGACCACCGGGCTCCCGGTCACGGAGATCGCATTCGCGGCGGGCTTCGCCAGCGTCCGCCAGTTCAACGACACGATCCGCCAGATCTACGCCCGCACACCGAGCGAGCTCCGGGCCGAGTCCGCCCGCCCGGCCGCAGCTGCCCGCCCAGCCGCGGGCATCCCGCTGCGGCTCGCGTACCGCGGACCCTACGCCGCGCGGGAGATGTTCGATGTCCTCGCGCGTGAGTCGGTCCCGCGTGTGGAGGACGTGTGCGGCGCCCGAGGCCGCCGCACCTACCGGCGTACGCTGCGGCTGCCGTACGGCACGGGAATCGTCGCCGTCGACGAGGCGCTGCCGGCCGCCGCCCTCCGCGAAGGCTCATCCGGCGAGCCCGATCCGTCCTCCGGGCCTCGCGGTGGGGTGCGCAGCGGTTGGCTGGAAGCGCGGCTCTTTCTCGGCGATCTGCGCGACCTCACCACCGCCGTCCAGCGGTTGCGCCGGTTGTTCGATCTCGATGCCGATCCGTATGCCGTGGACGAGCGCCTCGGCGCCGATCCGCGCCTCGCCCCGCTCGTCGCCGCGCGCCCGGGGCTCCGCTTGCCCGGCGCCGCCGATCCCGACGAAGCGGCGGTCCGGGAACTGGTCGGCCAGGAGGCCGCGGCGCTGCTCGTCGAGGAGTACGGCAAAGCCCTGGACGCGCCCTGTGACCGGCTCACCCACCTCTTCCCCGAGCCCGGCGCCCTCGCCGGGCACCCGGATCCCGTGCTGCGGGCGCTTGCCACCGCCCTCGCCGACGGGACCGTAAGACTGGGTCCCGGTGCGGACCGTGACGAAGCCGAACAGGCACTGAGCGCCCTGCCCGGCCTCACCGCGGGCACGGTCGCCCGCATCCGGATGCGCGCCCTGGGTGACCCCGACGTGGCACCGCCCGGCCGGCCGGACGACGCCGCCTGGCGGCCGTGGCGCTCCTACGCCCTCCAACACCACCGGGCAGAACGAGACCTGGAGTCGAAGTACCGATGACCGCACCGACGCTCTACACCACCCTCGACAGCCCGATCGGTGAACTGCTGCTGACCGGTGACGAATCGGGCCTCGCGTCCCTCTCCGTCCCGGGGCAGAAGGGCGGACGCTCGGTCCAGCCCGGCTGGGTCCGGTCACCCGGTGTCTTCCGGGCCGCGGAAGAACAGCTCGCCGCCTATTTCGCCGGTGAGCTCAGGGAGTTCCGGCTGGAGTTCAGGACGGAGGGCACGACGTTCCGGGAGCGGGTCTGGGACGCGCTCGATTCCCTCCCGTACGGGGCGACCACCACCTACGGAGAGCTCGCCGCCCGGATCGGCGCCTCGCGCGCCGCCGTACGGGCGGTGGGCGGCGCGGTCGGGGCCAATCCGTTGCTCGTCGTCCGCCCGTGCCACCGGGTGATCGGCGCAGGCGGATCGCTGACCGGGTACGCGGGCGGCCTCGAGCGCAAGCAGCGACTGCTCACCCTCGAAGGGGCGATGCCGGCGCTCACCGCCTGAGCTGTGTCCGGGCCTGCTGTCCGGACCGCCACTCAGGGCCTGCCGGTTCGGCCGAGGCGGCTCAGGAATCGTCCAGCCCCCAGCTGTGGATCTTCTTCGGGTGGATGCGGATGACCTCCTCACTGAAGTGCGGCCCCAGACCGTGCGATCCGGTGAGGAGCTCGGCCTCCCCGCGGATGTCTACCCCGCGCACGGTCCACGGCTTCAGGCTGACGATGTCGTCCACGACCAGGGCGACCTTCGGGTTCTCCTTCAGGTTCCGCCACTTCTTCGTCCTGCCCAGCGCGAATCCGCCGACCAGAATCGTCCCGTCCTCCTGCGGGAAGAAGCCGACCGGGTTCGCCTGCGGCTGGCCCTTCGGGTCCACTGTCGCGAGTCGCCCGAGGCGCTGGGACCTGAGATACGCGCACTCGGCCTCACTGAATTCGGTCATGGGCTCAGCCTCACACGCGTGACTCCGCCCGCGCACCGGACCTGAGGCCCAAGCGGGTCCTACGTCGGCAGACCGGCAGACCGGCAGACCGGCAGACCGGCAGACCGGCAGACCCCAGGGCGGCAGGCGTCGACGAGAACGGTGCCCGGCTGTCGTCCCCCGCGCAGGGGACGGTCCGCTCCGGGGACGGGTGGTCCGTGCGGAAGCTGCCGCGGCTCGTACGTGTCCTCCGCGACTCCTACCTGTGTCCTCGCGGGCCGGTCAGCCCGTGGCCACGGCGCCGATCCAGGCGCCGAAAATCATCATGCAGGCGAAGAGCTCCACCAGGACACTCGTCCCGATCGCCCGCATCGCCGTCCGGGTGGACGCCACCGCCTCACCGTGCCCGCCCAGCCGCAGCCGCTCGGAGGTGTAGATCCCGCCGATGAACCCCGGTACCGCGCCGATCACCGGAAGCAGCACGAAGCCGACCACGGCCCCCACCCCCGCGAACACCGCCATCCGACGGCTGACGCCCGCCCCGCGCAGCCGGCGCGGCGGCAAGAGCCACTTCACCGCCTGCGTGACCAGCAGCAGCGCGCTGGCGCCCACCAGCAGCCACCAGGCCGTGCCGGTCTTCACATGCAGCGACCACCACAGGAGGGCGGCCCACACCAGCCACGTGCCGGGTACTCCCGGAACCAGCACCCCGAGAAGGCCGAGCAGCATCACCAGCCCGACCAGTAGGAGCTGTGACACGCCCATCTGCCCAGCGTGCAGGACTGGACTCAGAACCGCAGGTCGCGGGCCACCCAGCCCCTCTCGTACGCGTGCCAGCCCAGCTGCAGCCGCGTCGTCACCCCGGTCAGCTCCATCAGGCCCTTCACCCGCCGCTGTACGGTCCGCAGCCCGAGCTCCAGCTGCTTGGCGACACTCGCGTCGGTCATCCCGGCCAGCAGCAGCGAGAGGATCTCCAGATCCGTGCCGTCCGGACCCGTGTCCTCTTCCCTGACCTGGCCGCCGGCCCCGAGCCGCAGGGGCAGCGCCTGCCGCCACACCGCCTCGAAGAGGCCCACCAACGACTCGAGCAGACCGCTGGCATGGACCACCAGTGCCGCGGGCTCGGCGGTGCGCGTGGTGAGCGGCACCATCGCCATGGTCCGGTCCGCGATCATCAGCTTCGTCGGTACCCGCTCGATCGTCCGAACCTGCTCGTCACGGCTCAGGGCGGCCGCAAGCTCGACGATCCCGGTCGGCAGCCCCAGCACCTCCCGCTCGACCACCACCCGGTACGCCACCCCGCGCGTCGCGGCCAGCTCCTCCGCCTCGTTGTCCATGCCGCTGACCGCGACGGGCTTTCCCGTCACCAGGGCGCAGACCTCCTCCGTCGCCCCGAGCTGCAACTGCACGAACCGGTGGGCCACCGCGCTCGCGCCCGTCACCACCTCCACCAGGTCGTGCACGGCCGGCTCGGCGGCCTCGGCCCGGTACTCCTCGGCCAGCAGCGCGGCCGCCAACTCCGCCTGTTCCAGCTCGTGGCGCTGCTGAGTGAGCAGCGCACTGAGCGCGACCCCCGGCGGGGCGGCCACCCACCGGCCGGGACGGGCGGACGACTGGGCGGCCAGCCCCTGGCGCTCAAGACGGCGCAACGCCCGCTCCGTGTCCGCCTCCGGCAGGGTCAGCCGGTGCGCGAGATCGGGCACGTCCGCGGCTCCGAGCGCGACGAGCGCGCGATACGCGGACTCCTGCGCCTCATCCAGACCTATGGCACCCAGCACCCGAATCCACCCCTCACCGGACACTTCCCTTCCGGCCGTGGCGGAAATTGGCCACGGCACAAACCCGCCGCCGCACATCATCCCCGCACTCCCCGTCTTTCTGCCAATGTGTCGCCACCGCAGCTTCAGGGCGGCAGCAGGTCACGCTGAAGTCGGAACAGGCGGATGCAACCGTAACTCCGGCCCCCCAGACCGTGGTTCGCGCATACGACGTGCGCGGCGGCCACGAAAGGTCCGCCGGGCGTCCTTCCCGTGGGGGGTGGGGTCGCCCGGCGGACTTCTTTTTCGTGTTGCCCCGTTTTCGTATGGCCCGCACGGTGGACAATAGGGGCATGAGCCAGCAGGGGGAGAGGCCCACCACCGGCGAGGACGACTGGTGGAACCGGCTGTACGACGAATCCGCCCCGGACACGGCCCCGGCCGTGACGGGCGACGGCGACACCGACACACTGGAAGACCGCTTCAACTCCGCCGCGGGGACGGTGACTTCACCGGCCCCGGCGTCGGCACCGGTTCCGGCCCGCCCGCCCCGGCCGCGCGCCCCGTGGGAGCCGCCCGAACCACCCGGGCCGGGCGCCGTGTCCGCACCACGGGACCGCACAACGGGCGACGCTCTCCCGGCTCCGGAGGAGGCCGTGTGGGACCGGCCCGGTCCTCAACGGCGCGTACCTGAACCGCGGTTGGCGCCGTCGGAGGAATCGGCACACCGCGACGACGCGGTGGCCCCGGTGCCGCCGGTGCCAAGGCCTGTGGACCGCCCGGTTCCACCGCTTGCGGCCGACCGGACGGTTCCGCCCAAACCACCGGCCCCGCCCGTACCTCCGGCCCCCGCCGCCGCATCAGAGTATCCCGCCTCGCCGCCCGCACCGCCCGCACCGCCCGCCGGTCAGCCTCCGCGACCCGCCGCTCAGCCTCCGCGGCCCGCCGGTGGCCCCCGGCATGCCGCACCCGCGCCCACCCCGCCACCCGCGCCCGACATCCCGGGCACCGGGCCCGAAGCGGCCCCGCGGCCCGTCGTCGCACACGTGGGGAGCCGGCCCCCGACCTATGACGCCGAGCCCACCGCACTGCCCGCCGCCGACCCCGCCCTGCTGGACGACCTCGTCGCCGACACCGTCCTCGACGGCGCCCGGTACGGCACGTACACCCTGCGTGCCGTCTCTGTGCGCGGGGACTCCGCCCGCTACCGCGGCGAGCCGCGCCGCGACTCACTGCTCACCGCTCGCTTCGGCAGTGGTGAAGCCGCCCTCGTGCTTGTCGCTCTGGCCGGCGGCGCGCGAGCCACCGAAGGCGCGCACCGGGCCGCCGCCGACGTCTGCCGCTGGATCGGCGGGTCGGTCGGCCGCAGCCACGCCCGGTTGTCCGAGGACATACGGGCAGGCCGGCGCGGCGACCTGAAGTCGGGCCTCCACCGGCTCACCGACCGGACGTACGGCAAGCTGCGAGCCCGCGCGGCCGAACTGGGCACGGAGCCCGACGAGTACACGGCGACCCTGCGCTGCCTGCTGCTGCCCGCCGATCCTGAGTGCCGGACGAGGGTCTTCTTCGGGATCGGCGCGGGAGGTCTGTTCCGCCTCAGAGACGGGGCCTGGCAGGACATCGAGCCAAAGGTCGCGGAGGCCGCGGGCGAGCCCGTCGTCGGCTACGGGTCGGTTCCGAGCGAGAGTGCCGAGGGGGACCGGCTCACCATGGACCTCGGCATCACGACTGCCCCCTCGCCGTACGTCGAGAGCCAGCCGCCCAGGACGGAACCGTTCCGCTTCCGGGCTTCCGTAGCCCGCCCGGGTGACACGCTCCTGCTCTGCACCAACGGCCTCGCCGAGCCGCTGCGCGGCGAGCCCGAGCTGGCGAAGCTGCTCGCCGAACGCTGGGCGCCGCACGACGCGCCCGGTCTCGCCGCGTTCCTCGCGGACACCCAGGTCCGGGTGAAGGGGTACGCGGACGACCGTACGGCTGCCGCAGTCTGGGAGGCGTAACCGGGCCCGGCATGGGTTGATGGAATCCCGGAGCCACAAGAGCGAGCCGGACCAGACCGGAAAAGGTGCGCGCCCCATGGCCAAACAGAACGTGGCGGAGCAGTTCGTCGACATCCTCGCGCGCGCGGGCGTGCGGCGTCTGTACGGAGTCGTCGGCGACAGCCTGAACCCCGTCGTCGACGCAGTCCGCCGCAACGCCGCCATCGACTGGGTCCATGTCAGGCATGAGGAGACGGCCGCCTTCGCGGCCGGCGCCGAGGCCCAGATCACCGGCAAGCTCGCCGCGTGCGCGGGCTCCAGCGGCCCCGGCAACCTGCACCTCATCAACGGTCTCTACGACGCGCACCGCTCGATGGCCCCGGTCCTCGCCCTCGCCTCGCACATCCCGTCGAGCGAGATCGGCCTCGGCTACTTCCAGGAGACCCACCCCGACCAGCTGTTCGGCGAGTGCAGCCACTACAGCGAGATGCTCTCCAACCCGCAGCAGATGCCGCGCCTCCTCCAGACGGCGATCCAGCACGCGATCGGCCGAAGCGGCGTCAGCGTCGTCGCGCTCCCGGGTGACATCGCCTCCCACGCCGCCCCCGACAAGTCGATCGAGCACGCCCTGGTCACCAGCCGCCCCTCCGTACGCCCGGGGGACGCGGAGATCGACAAGCTGGCGCGCATGATCGACGAGGCCGAGCGGGTGACCCTCTTCTGCGGCAGCGGCACGGCCGGCGCCCACGCCGAGGTCATGGAGTTCGCGGAGCGGATCAAGTCACCGGTGGGGCATGCGCTGCGCGGCAAGGAGTGGATCCAGTACGACAACCCGTTCGACGTCGGCATGAGCGGACTGCTGGGCTACGGAGCCGCCTACGAGGCCACCCACGAGTGCGATCTGCTGATCCTGCTGGGCACCGACTTCCCGTACAACGCCTTCCTTCCCGACGACGTCAAGATCGCCCAGGTGGACGTACGCCCGGAGCACCTCGGCCGCCGCTCCAAGCTCGACCTCGCGATCTGGGGCGACGCGCGTGAGACGCTGCGCTGTCTGACCCCGAGGGTGAAGGCCAAGACCGACCGCCGGTTCCTGGACCGGATGCTCAAGAAGCATGCCGACGCCCTGGAGGGCGTGATCAAGGCGTACACCCGCAAGGTGGACAAGCACATCCCCATCCATCCGGAGTACGTTGCCTCCGTACTGGACGAACTCGCTGACGATGACGCGGTGTTCACCGTGGACACCGGGATGTGCAACGTCTGGGCGGCTCGCTACCTCTCCCCGAACGGCAAACGGCGCATCATCGGCTCGTTCAGTCACGGCTCGATGGCGAACGCCCTGCCGCAGGCCATCGGTGCTCAGTTCATCGACCGCGGCCGTCAGGTGATCTCGATGTCGGGTGACGGCGGATTCACCATGCTGATGGGTGACTTCCTCACCCTGCTGCAGTACGACCTGCCGGTGAAGATCGTCCTGTTCAACAACTCCTCGCTGAGCATGGTCGAGCTGGAGATGCTGGTCGCCGGGCTCCCCTCGTACGGAACGGCGAACCGCAACCCGGACTTCGCGGCGATCGCCGGCGCGGCCGGCGCGTTCGGCGTCCGGGTGGAGAAGCCGAAGCAGCTCGCGAGCGCGCTGAAGGACGCGTTCGCGCACAAGGGGCCGGCCCTGGTGGACGTGGTCACCGACCCGAACGCGCTGTCCATCCCCCCGAAGATCCGCGCGGACATGGTGACCGGCTTCGCGCTCTCCGCCAGCAAGATCGTGCTGGACGGCGGAGTGGGGAAGATGGTGCAGATGGCCCGCTCCAACCTGCGGAATGTGCCACGTCCCTGATGCGCTCCGCCTCGGGTGTGCCCCCGCCTGTTGTGCCCCCGTCCTGACTCTCGCTGACTTGTCGATGAATCGATATGCGTGCCAGCAGGCGCTGGCGGACGCATGGGGAGTGCGGACGCACGGGATCGGCTAAGTGGTGTGGTTCGAACTGGACGGGGGGCCCGTGTGAGGAGACCCCCCGACCGGCTCAGCCGAACTGCTGCTCGAGGTCCTTGAGTTTCCGCTCCAGGGAGTCGAGCCGCGGGAGGGTCTGCGTGTCGTCCTCGGCGGTGAGGTCGACGGTCCTGGCATCAGAACCGTGAGGGGAAGTCGGTCCGGTCACGGCCTGGAGGGAGGGCCTGGGGCGTAGCGGCAGTTGTCCTGGCTCTGCTATGGCAGGTTCCGCGCCGACCGGCGCGGAACTCGTGCCGGCGGCGATGCCCGGGACCTCCACCTGACGGCCCCCGCGGCTGCGTCCGAACGCCCGGTGCTGGCGGTTGAGCGCCCTGATGTGC
Organism: Streptomyces sp. NPDC051219; assembly: GCF_040682335.1. Lineage (NCBI taxonomy): Bacteria > Bacillati > Actinomycetota > Actinomycetes > Kitasatosporales > Streptomycetaceae > Streptomyces > Streptomyces sp. NPDC051219. The sequence goes on along the minus strand of NZ_JBFBAS010000034.1, from coordinate 37,237 downwards.
GCCCGCTCCCGCTTTTCCTGGTCTCTGCGGCGGAGCCGGTTCCGCTCCTTCTCCCGCCGGTCCTCGCGGACCTCGTCGACCGCCTCGTCCAGCGTGCGTACGCCCTCCAGCAGCATCAGGGACCACGCCCCGAACGTCTCGCGGGGCGCCCGCAGCCACCGTACGATCCGGATCTGCGGCAGCGGACGAGGCACCAGCCCCTGCTCGCGCAGCGCCGCCCGGCGAGTCTGCTTGAGCGCGCGGTCGAAGAGCACCGCGGCCGAGAGCGACATGCCGGCGAAGAACTGCGGGGCGCCCGCGTGCTCCAGACCCCTGGGTGCGTGCACCCAGTTGAACCAGGCCGCCGCACCCGCGAACGTCCAGACCAGCAGGCGGGAGCCGAGCGCCGCGTCGCCGTGGCTCGCCTCGCGCACGGCGAGGACCGAACAGAACATCGCCGCGCCGTCGAGTCCGAAGGGGACCAGATACTCCCAGCCGCCGGTGAGGTTGAGGTTCTGCCGGCCGAAGCCGACCAGACCGTGGAAGGAGAGTGCGGCGGCGACGGCGGCACAGCAGAAGAGCAGGAGGTACGAGGCGGTTCCGTAGACCGCTTCCTTACGCCTGCGGCGTTCCTCGCTGCGTTCCCAGGTGTCGTCGGCCGCGGCCTTTTCTCCGGCGCGCTTCCCGCGCGCGAGCACCGCCACCGCCGCCATGACGCCCAGGAGCAGAAGGGCGCCCGGAAGCAGCCAGTCCAGCGATATGTCGGTCAGTCTCATCCGGTGTCCCTTGCGTCGCGTCCATCGCGTCAGGCTGTTTGGGCCGCCATAGTTGCGGATTCCGGATGGCCCTGATGAGGGTTTCGGGGCAAGAGGACGCCAACGGAGTGCCAACACCTCCGGATAGGGCGATCTCAGTCGAACTCCCGCTCTATGTCGGGTAGCTGAGTTCGATTTACGTCACTGCATCGAGTGGCGTGACGCTAGGCGGAGGCGGACAGCCGGGCGATGCGGTCGGCGTCGCAGGTACGCGGACAGGTGACGCAGGTGTCCTCGGGCCGCAGCGTGTAGAAGAGGCAGCAACTGGCCCGGTCGCGGGTGGGCAGCACCTCGCCGTTGGGGCCGGTAAGCGTACGGAAGCCGGTGGAGCCGACGTACGGCGCCGTGGTGCCGGGCAGCAGCAGCTCCAGCTCGGCCATCGCGCGCTGCTCCTCGCCGAGCAGGTGGGCGATGTACCAGAGGCCTTCGACGATCTCGTCCGTCGCCATGCCCCACAGCGCCCGCCTGCCCCGCCGCATCCGCGGACCGAAGCCCTCGAGGACCGGTCCGAGGTGCTCGGCGACGGCCTTCCGCACCGCCGCGCGCAGGGCCTCCTCGTCCGGGACGATCCTGGCACCCGGAAGCAGGGCGGCCGGGTCTCCGGGCAGGCAGGCGAAGCCCTCCACCTTGGCGGACATGCGGCCCAGCGTGCGGTGGAAGCTCACGTTCCCGACGGGGACGCGGGGGACCCGCCGGTGCAGGAACCACGGCACGGTGATGAGCAGGCAGGCGGGCCAGGCGTACCGGTGGAAGCCGAAACTGGCGATCACGTCGGGGCGGGCCTGCTGCCCGTAGTCCTTCAGGACCTGCGCGTTGTCCCAGGCGAGGAAGGCGTCGAGCGCGGGGCCGCCGGCCGCGAGCTCGTCCGCACCGACCCAGCCCGCTCCGCGGGGTGCCGCCGCGCCCTCGGCCGGTTCCCTTATCTGCAGGCCGGGGAACACCTCGGCAAGGCGCGCGTACGAGTCTCCGACCGGGGACACCCCGGTCGGAACAGCGGCGCGCGCGGCGCTGGGGAGCAAAGCCGGAACGGTCATGCGGGACCACCGAATCGCGATCGTTGGCAGGTTAGCCTTACCTTACCCGACGCCTTCGATGTTTGAACTGTGACCCTGTCCGCCTATCGTGCACTCAGGCCCCGCCCCATGCGATCCGGGCGGCCTGACCGGACGTCGTAGGAGGACCCGAGTGGAGCAGGCCCGAGCGCGTGACGTCGCGTCGTCGTCGGCGCCCGTGTACCGGGTGCCGGAACAGGCCCGTGTGGCCCGCGGGGAGCACACCCACAGCGAGCCGCCCGTGCCACGGGTGTTCCGCCACTCGGTGCGCGGCCAGATCCTCGACGCGCTGCGGACCGCTCTGGTCGACGGCGAACTCGTGCCGGGCGAGCTCTACTCCGCCCCCGCTCTCGGTGAGCGCTTCGGCGTATCCGCCACGCCGGTCCGCGAGGCGATGCAACAACTGGCTCTGGAAGGGGCCGTGGAGGTCGTCCCGAACCGCGGCTTCCGGGTCGTCCGTCGCAGTGCCCGGGAACTCGCCGAGCTGGCGGAGATCCGCGCCCTGATCGAGGTGCCGGTGATGCTCGGCCTGGCCCGTACGGTCCCGGCCGAGCGCTGGGCGGAACTGCGCCCACTGGCCGATGCCACGGGGCTGGCGGCGGCCCGCGGCGACCGCGCGGCGTACGCGGAGTCGGACCGCGCGTTCCACCGCGCGGTCCTGGCCCTCGCCGGCAACCAGCAACTCCTGCTGGTGGCCGCCGACTTGCACCGCCGCGCGCAGTGGCCCCTGTCGAACGCCCCGGTGGCCCGCCACGCGGACCTGGTGGCGGACGCTGCGGAACACTCGGCGCTGCTGGAGGCCCTGATCGCCCAGAACCTCACGGTGGTGCAGTCGCTGGTACGGGAACACTTCACGGGGGCGGAGGGCTGAACGGGGCCGTCGCCCGAGCCGGGGCGACATGTTCTGGTGCCCAAGGCGCGGGTGGGTCTGGTCGGCCGGGTGGCGCGCCCGTTCGCCATGCCGCTTGAGTTCGGCGTCGGTTCGGACAGTGCAGGTCAGCTACCCAGCGCACCTTGGGCCACCGCAAGGGCAACACCCTCAGACTGCAGGCTCCGCCCTCCGCCAAGGACGCCCCTCCCGGCCACTACATGCTGTTCCTGCTCGACGAGGACGGCGTCCCCAGCACGGCGAGGTTCGTGTATCTCAGGTAGGGACCGTGCCGCGTGAACGCCGTAAGGGCCGCCCCTACGGCGTTCGCCGTCGCCTCCCTCACGGCACGGGCGTACGCCTCCGTCTGCAACAAGCCCGGCACGACGCGGCATTCGTATGTGCACAAGCTCAACGCCTGTTCCTCCAGGCCCGCCCACTGGCGGAACCATGCGGCGAGGCCCGGTCGCCGCGTCAGATGCCGCGCCCCCGCCTTCAACGCTCCAAAGCCGTCCAAGCAGTCCTCCGCCCGGTCGACGAAGTCCTGCGGGGGCAGCCGACGGCCTTGTTCGATCGAGGCGACCGTCTGGGGTGAGTACCGCACCAGTGGGGCCATGTCCTCCTGGGTCAGGCCGGCCCGTTCGCGGAACGCCTTCAGCATCGCCCCGTACGACTTGAGGCTGTCCGACGCCTCCGGCTCGTTGCCGACCGACATGTCCGTCCCCCTCCATGGAGCCAACTCGCCCATGGTCACGCTCGGTTACACGTACTGTCCACCCCGAGTGCCCGTACGCTGCCTCAGCGTACGGGCTGCCGCGCTGGTGAACGCGGATGTCGAGCCGTCAGCCTGGGCGTATGCCAAGCGCCTGTGCAGTCCCACACCCCGTCACCGTACGTATGTTCAGCCAGCGGTTCAGCGCGACGCGCCTCGGTGCGCGCCTGGCACGGCACCTTGCCGTCCACCGGCTCGACGTATGGGGCATTCCGTACGGCACCGGGATCTCGGACTCCGCCGCCTCGATCGTCGCCGAGCTCGCCGCGAACGCCGTGACCCACGGCCGGGTTCCGGGGCGGGACTTCGAGGTGCGGCTCACCCTCCGGCCGGACGTCCTGCGCATCGAGGTCTCCGACGCCCGGAGGGAGCGGCGTCCGATGGCCATGGACCGCGCGCCCGACGCCGAAGCCGGGCGAGGCCTGGGCCTGGTCGAGGCCCTCGCCACACGCTGGAGTTTCCACGACCGCACGCCGGTCGGGAAGACCGTACGGGCCGAGATCGACCTTGCCCAGGGATGAGCGTCAGGTGGTCAGACCGCCGCCGGTGGAGCCATCCGGTCCGTCGGGGGCGTCGTGTGGCCCGCCAGCTGGCCCGCCAGCCAGGTGGGGACGCCTCCCAGCAGGCGGAAAAGCCGGGCGGCCTCGGCCCGCAGGCGGGCCGCCTCCGGTTCCGGTTCGGCCTCCGCCAGGGCCGCCAGCGCAGGGGCCGTGCCGATCAGGAAGCCCAGCTCCTCGCGAATGCGCAGCGATTCGGCGAAGCCGTGGCGGGCCTCCGCCAGTTCGCCGTCGCGCAGCGCGAGCCCCGCCAGGTGTCGCCACGTGTGGGAGAGCAGCAGCACGTCGCCGTGCGCCGTGGCGCCCGCGTGGGCGCGCCGGTAGGCCGCGCGGGCCGACTGCGGGGATTCGGCGAGGTGTTCCGCGACGAGTCCGCGGCGGAAGTCCAGCAGCGGCCGGGCACGGGCACCGGGGGCCAGCAGCGCCGCGGCGCGGCCGAGCGCTGCCCGCGCCTCGTCGGCGCGGTCACGGATGCCCAGCACGGTGGACGCGTACGCGAGCTGCCCGCGTTCGCACGCCGCCGCGCCCCGCTCGTCGTCGTCCCGCGCCACCGCCTCGGCGGTACGCAGGGCGTCCTCCGCCTCCGGCCACCCCTGTTCGGTGAACAGACAGCGCTCGACCAGGAGCGAGGCACGCTGGAGGGCGGGCGCCGCACGCCCCGCGTCCGGCTCGAGCAGGGCCGCCGCATCGGTCCAACAGCCGCGCGAGCGCAGCCGCCATACCGCGATCTGGACTGGATCGTCCCCCCAGACAGTTCCTGACCCGGACATGGCGGTGTCCGCCACATTGCCCTCCCCTGAGCGCGCCATTGAGCTGTGGCCCGAATCTCAGCACGGATTGCGGTGATCAGCCAAGGGGGTGGGTGAACGAATTCACAATCCATCAGCTCCCGCGGGCGGGCTCCGATTCAGCTCATGCGCAGGGCGAGGAAGAAGTCCAGCTTGTCCTCCAGGCGCGAAAGATCACGCGCCGTCAGCTGCTCGATTCTGCCCACCCGGTACCGCAGGGTGTTGACGTGCAGATGCAGCCGGGTCGCGCAGCGCGTCCACGAACCGTCGCAGTCCAGGAACGCTTCGAGCGTCGGGATGAGTTCCGCGCGGTGCCGGCGGTCGTAGTCGCGCAGGGGGTCGAGCAGCCGGGCCGTGAACGCCCGTCGCACGTCGTCGGGCACGAACGGCAGCAGCAGGACGTGCGAGGCCAGCTCGTGGTGCCCGGCCGCGCACACCCGGCCGGGGCGTGCCGCCGCGACCCGGCGGGCGTGCCTGGCCTCCTCCAGGGCGCCGCGCAGGCCCTCGGCCGAGTGCACGGCGGCGCTGACGCCCAGCGTCAGCCGGCCGTCGTCACCGAGCCCGCCCGAGAGCGGCGCGCGCACCGCCTCCAGCAGGGCGTCGGCATGCAGGGCGGGGGCGGGGCCGACTTCGTCGGTGGAGAGGGCGGGCAGGGGTACGAGCGCGATGGCCTCGTCACCAGCGTGGGCTACCGCGATCCGGTCGGACGGCTCGGGTCCCGAGACCGCCGGGTCGACCAGGATCTCCTCCAGCAGCGACTGGGCGACGGGACCGCCGGCGATGTCGGCGCCTTCCCAGTCGACGCGGGCCACGACGACCTGCCAGTGCGGTGCCGCGCCCAGGCCGGGAAGCAGCACCGGCGCCGCGACCCGCAGGCGGGCGGCGATCTCGGCGGGCGCGGCGCCCGTCTGGACCAGCTCCAGGACCTCCTGGGCAAGCCGGCGCCGTACCGTACGGGCCGCGTCGCGGCGGTCCCGCTCGACTGCGATCAGCTGCGTGACGCCCTGCAGCAGATCGAGGCGCTCGGCGGGCCAGTCGCCCGCGTCCGCCTCGACGGCCAGCAGCCAGTCGGAGAGCACGCTCTCGCGCACGTCACGGGAGGCGGGGCTCGCGCCGCGGCCGTTGCCCCGGATCGGGAACAGCGAGTACGTGCTGCCGAGGAGGGAGAACCGGTGCGGGCCCCGGCGGCCGGTGCGGACCGCGGCGAGGTGTTCCCCGGCGAGGGACGCGCACACGCCGGTGGGGAGCGGCTCGCCGGCGCCCGCGATCTGCCGGCCGGTGGGGGAGAGTACCCAGGCGCGCAGATCCAGGTCGGTGGTGAGCAGATCGAGCACCACGTCCGGACCGCCGCCCGCGGGACCGGAGGTCATCAGCCTCCGGTGCCGGTCCACGACGGCCGCGAGGTCCCCTGCCCGCTCCCCGGACACCTGGCGCACCACGTGCTCGGTAATTGTCGCGAAAGCGACGTCCTCGTTGACGGCGAAAAGCGGCAGCCGGTTTCGGACGCAGGCAGCTACGAGGTCGTCCGGAATGGCTCCGAGTTCGGCCTCACCGGCCGCGAGTCCCGCGACGCCGGCGCCGGCGAGGATTCGTACGAATGGCTCGGAATCGGCGGCATCACGCCGCCAGGCAAGTCCGGTCAGGACGAGCTCGCCCCCCGACAGATACCGGCTGGGATCCCGCAGGTCGGTGGTCATCACCCCACGCACCGTGCGGTCGAGTTCGTCCTCGCCGCCCAGCAGCCGCAGGCCCAGCGCATTGGTTTCCAGCAGTGCGCGCAGCCGCATGGTCTCGCCGCCGATCTGTCTCGATGTTGCCGTTGAAAATCGGTGAGGTTACTGAGCCTCGCCTTTCATACGAATCTACAAGACGAAGGAGGCGACCAGCCAACTCCTTCATGGTTTCGGTGACTGCACCGGTGGGGCCGTGGCTTGTGTACTTGGGCCAACCGCGTTAACAGCACGTGAACGACCAGTCGAGAGCCCGTGGGCCCTCCTGGCTTGAAGTGAACGACCCGACTTTACGAATGAAGAGAGCCGCACATGGACTTCCTTCGCCCCGCCAGCTGGGAGGAGGCGCTCGCCGCTAAGGCCGAGCACCCCACAGCTGTGCCGATCGCGGGTGGCACCGATGTGATGGTCGAGATCAACTTCGACCACCGCCGTCCGGAGTACCTTCTGGACCTGAACCGCATCGGTTTGCTGCGGGAGTGGGAGGTCGGCGAGGAGAACGTACGGCTCGGCGCCTCCGTCCCGTACACCCAGATCATGGAACACCTGCGGGCCGAGCTTCCCGGCCTGGCGCTCGCCTCGCACACGGTGGCCTCGCCCCAGATCCGTAACCGCGGCGGCGTCGGAGGCAACCTCGGAACCGCGTCCCCGGCCGGCGACGCTCACCCCGCGCTGCTCGCGGCGGGCGCCGAGGTCGAGGTGGAGTCGGTGCGCGGCACCCGCTTCATTCCGATCGACGAGTTCTACACCGGCGTCAAGCGCAATGCGCTGGAGCCCGACGAACTCATCAAGACCGTGCACATCAAGAAGGCTGACGGCCCGCAGCAGTACTCCAAGGTCGGCACCCGCAACGCGATGGTCATCGCGGTGTGCGCCTTCGGCCTGGCCCTGCACCCGGAGACCCGCACGGTGAAGACCGGCATCGGTTCCGCGGCCCCCACCCCCGTGCGGGCCCGCGCCGCCGAGGACTTCCTGAACGCCGCGCTCGAAGAGGGCGGCTTCTGGGAGAGCGGCAAGATCATCGCCCCTTCGGTCGCCAAGCAGTTCGCGGAGCTCGCCTCCGGCGCCTGCAACCCGATCGACGACGTCCGTGGCACCGCGAAGTACCGCCGGCACGCCGTCGGCATCATGGCTCGCCGCACACTCGGCTGGACCTGGGAGCAGTACCGCGGCACCGGCAACACGCTTGAAGGAGCTGCATAAAAATGCGTGTGAATTTCACGGTCAACGGCCGGCAGCAGGAGGCCGACGACGTCTGGGAGGGCGAGTCCCTTCTCTACGTGCTGCGTGAGCGCATGGGTCTGCCCGGCTCGAAGAACGCCTGTGAGCAGGGCGAGTGCGGGTCTTGTACGGTCCGCCTCGACGGCGTGCCGGTCTGCTCCTGCCTCGTGGCCGCCGGCCAGGTGGAGGGCCGCGAGGTCATCACCGTCGAGGGCCTGGCGGACTACGCGCAGCAGCGTGCCGAGCACGGCGGCTGCGGCACCGGCGCCTGCGGCACCAGCCTGGACCAGGCCAAGCGGTGGGAGGCCAATCCCCACAAGGACACGGACAGCCAGACCGGTGAGGGCGGCGAACTCTCCGCGATCCAGCAGGCGTTCATCGACGCCGGCGCCGTGCAGTGCGGTTTCTGCACCCCCGGCCTGCTGGTTGCCGCCGACGAGATGCTGGAGCGCAACCCCTCCCCGTCCGACCAGGACATCCGTGAGGCGCTCTCCGGCAACCTGTGCCGCTGCACCGGTTACGAGAAGATCCTCGACGCGGTCCGCCTCGCGGCCGGCCGCCAGGAAGAGGCGGTCTGACGATGCCACGGAACACCCGAGTCGCCACCGCTCCGGCCGGCACTCCCGCCAACATCACCCAGGGTTCGAAGACCAAGGGCGGCATCGGAGAGTCGACGCTCCGCCCCGACGGCACCCTCAAGGTGACGGGCGAGTTCGCGTACTCCTCGGACATGTGGCACGAGGACATGTTGTGGGGCCACACTCTCCGCAGCACCGTCGCGCATGCCGAGATCAGATCGATCGACGTCTCGGAAGCCCTCGCGATGTCCGGGGTCTACGCCGTACTGACCTACGACGACCTTCCCACCGAGGTGAAGAACTACGGCCTGGAGATCCAGGACACTCCGGTTCTCGCCCACGGAAAGGTCCGGCACCACGGTGAGCCGGTGGCTCTCGTCGCCGCCGACCACCCGGAGACCGCGCGCCGCGCGGCAGCGAAGATCAAGATCGACTACGCCGAGCTCCCCGTCATCACCGACGAGGCCTCAGCGACCGCCCCGGACGCGCTGCTGATCCACGAGGGCCGCGACGACCACCACATCGGTCACGTCCCGCACCCGAACATCGTGCACCGCCAGCCGATCATCCGCGGCAACGCCGACGAGGCCGCCAAGCGCGCCGACGTGATCGTCAAGGGCGAGTACACGTTCGGAATGCAGGACCAGGCCTTCCTCGGCCCCGAGTCCGGCCTCGCAGTGCCCTCCGAGGACGGCGGCGTCGAGCTGTACGTCGCCACCCAGTGGCTGCACTCGGACCTCCGCCAGATCGCCCCGGTCCTCGGCCTGCCCGAGGAGAAGGTCCGGATGACGCTCTCCGGCGTCGGCGGTGCCTTCGGCGGCCGCGAGGACCTGTCGATGCAGATCCACGCCTGCCTCCTGGCGCTGCGCACCGGCAAGCCGGTCAAGATCGTCTACAACCGGTTCGAGTCCTTCTTCGGCCATGTTCACCGTCACCCGGCGAAGCTCTACTACGAGCACGGCGCCACCAAGGACGGCAAGCTCACGCACATGAAGTGCAGGATCGTCCTGGATGGCGGCGCCTACGCCTCGGCCTCCCCGGCCGTCGTCGGCAACGCCTCCTCCCTCTCCGTCGGACCGTACGTCGTCGACGACGTCGACATCGAGGCGATCGCGCTCTACACGAACAACCCGCCCTGCGGCGCCATGCGCGGCTTCGGCGCGGTCCAGGCGTGCTTCGCGTACGAGGCGCAGATGGACAAGCTCGCGGCAAAGCTGGGCATCGACCCGGTCGAGTTCCGCCGGCTGAACGCCATGGAGCAGGGCACGATCATGCCGACCGGCCAGCCGGTCGACTCTCCGGCCCCGGTCGCCGAGCTGCTGCGCCGTATCAAGGCCAGGCCCCTGCCGCCCGAGCAGCAGTGGCTGTCCGGCGACGCCTCCGGCTCCTCGGTCGACGTACGTGCCCTGCCCGGAGGCCTCTCCAACACCACGCACGGCGAGGGCGTCGTACGAGGCGTCGGCTACGCGGTCGGCATCAAGAACGTCGGCTTCTCCGAGGGCTTCGACGACTACTCCACCGCCCGGGTGCGGATGGAGGTCGTCGGCGGCGAGCCGGTCGTGACCGTGCACACCGCGATGGCGGAGGTCGGCCAGGGCGGAGTCACCGTGCACGCCCAGATCGCCCGCACGGAACTGGGCGTCCATCAGGTGACCATCCAGCCGGCCGACACTCAGGTCGGCTCGGCCGGATCCACCTCGGCCTCCCGCCAGACGTACGTCACGGGCGGCGCGGTGAAGCACACCTGCGAGAACGTCCGCGAGAGGGTTCTGGAGATCGGCCGGGCGAAGTTCGGCTCGTACCACCCCGCCTGGGCCACCGCAGAGCTGCTGCTCGAAGGCGGCAAGGTCGTCACCGACGGCGGCGAAGTCCTCGCCGACCTGGTCGACGTCCTGGAGGGCGAGGCGGTGGACCTCGAGCTGGAGTGGCGTCACCGTCCGACCGAGGCGTTCGACCTGCACACCGGCCAGGGCAACGGCCACGTCCAGTACTCCTTCGCCGCGCACCGCGCGGTGGTCGAGGTGGACACCGAGCTCGGTCTGGTCAAGGTCATCGAGCTGTCCTGTGCGCAGGACGTCGGCAAGGCGCTCAACCCGCTGTCCGTGGTCGGCCAGATCCAGGGTGGGACCACCCAGGGCCTGGGCGTCGCGGTCATGGAGGAGATCATCGTCGACCCGAAGACCGCGAAGGTGCGCAACCCCTCCTTCACGGACTACCTCATCCCCACCATCCTCGACACGCCGACCATCCCCGTCGACGTGCTCGAGCTGGCCGACGACCACGCGCCGTACGGCCTGCGCGGCATCGGCGAGGCCCCGACCCTGTCGTCCACTCCGGCCGTCCTCGCGGCGATCCGGAACGCGACCGGGCTGGAGCTGAACAGGACGCCGGTGCGCCCCGAGCACCTCACCGGCACCTGACCCAAGCTCTCCGGGCGGGGTGCCCAGGGAACGTCACACTTCCACGGCACCCCGCCCGGAGCCTGAAGCACCGCTCCGCTCGCGGTCCTCAGCAAGCACCACCAGGCTCAACCAGTTCAATGCCCCGTTCGTCTCGGGCCGTCCCCCGGGTCGTGCAGCCAACGCACCATCCCAAATCCCGCAGCTTCCAATCTTTATGCGGGTGCCCCTTTGAACCTTGGGAGTAGGCACCATGACCCAGTCGTCAGTGGAGCCGAAGACCACCGCCGAGGACGCGGGCTCCGGCTCTCGTCCCCCCGCCGGCAGGTCTTGGCTCGACCGGTACTTTCACATATCCGAAAGAGGATCCACCGTCTCGCGCGAAGTGCGCGGCGGCATCACCACCTTCATGGCGATGGCGTACATCCTCCTGCTCAACCCGCTGATCCTCGGTGGACCGGACGTCGACAAGACGGTCCTCAGCCAGCCGGGACTCATCACTGCGACTGCCCTCGCGGCCGCCGCCACCACCCTGCTCATGGGCTTCGTGGGCAAGGTCCCGCTCGCCCTGGCGGCCGGCCTCTCCGTGTCCGGCGTGCTCGCCTCTCAGGTCGCGCCCGTCATGACCTGGCCCCAGGCCATGGCCATGTGCGTGATGTACGGCGTGGTGATCTGCCTCCTGGTGGTCACCGGCCTGCGTGAGCTGATCATGAACGCGATCCCGCTCCCGCTGAAGCACGGCATCACCATCGGTATCGGCCTCTTCGTCGCCATCATCGGCCTCTTCAAGGGCGGCATCGTCGGCCGCGGCCCCGAGTTCGGCCCGCCGGTCACCCTCGGCGTGGGCGGCGAACTTCAGGGCTGGCCCGTACTGGTCTTCAGCATCACCCTGCTGCTGATCTTCATGCTCCAGGCGCGCAACATCCCCGGTGCGATCCTGATCGGTATCGTCATCGGCACGCTCGTGGCCGTGATCATCCACAATTTCGCCGGTCTCGACGCCAAGGCATGGAACAACTCCCCGCCGGAGCTGAACGGCAGCATCGTCTCCACACCCGACTTCTCGCTGTTCGGCCAGATCGAATTCGGCGGCTGGGGTGACGTCGGCGCGCTCACCGTCGGCATGATCGTCTTCACCCTGGTGCTGGCCGGCTTCTTCGACGCCATGGCGACCATCATCGGTGTCGGCACGGAGGCCAAGCTCGCGGACGACAAGGGCCGGATGCCCGGCCTGTCCAAGGCGCTGTTCGTCGACGGCGCCGGCGGCGCGATCGGCGGTGTCGCGGGCGGCTCCGGCCAGACCGTGTTCGTCGAGTCCGCCACCGGCGTCGGTGAGGGGGCCCGTACCGGCTTCTCGTCGGTCGTCACCGGCCTCTTCTTCGCCGCCTGCCTGTTCTTCACGCCGCTCACCGCGATCGTGCCGCCGCAGGTCGCGTCCGCCGCGCTGGTCGTCATCGGCGCGATGATGATGCAGAACGCCAGGCACGTGGACTGGAGCGACCGCGCCGTCGCCATCCCGACCTTCCTGACCGTGGTGCTGATGCCGTTCACGTACAGCATCACCGCGGGTGTCGCCGCCGGCGTCATCTCGTACGTGGCGATCAAAGTCGCCCAGGGCCGGGCCCGCGAGGTCGGCGGCTTCATGTGGGGCCTGACGGTGATCTTCGTCGTGTTCTTCGCGATCAACCCGATCGAGCACTGGCTGGGCGTCGGCTGACAGCCGTAACCCTCCACGCGTCCGATACTGAAACCGACTCTCAAGAGGAGGCCGACATGCTGGACATCGCCGAGGAGCTGAACCGGTGGGTCGGGCAAGGACGTGACTTCGCCGTCGCCACCGTGGTGGCGGTCGGCGGCAGCGCGCCCCGGCAGCCGGGAGCCGCTCTCGCCGTCGACAGCGACGGCACGGCGATCGGCTCGGTGTCGGGCGGATGCGTGGAGGGCGCGGTCTACGAACTGTGCCGGCAGGCGCTCCTGGACGGCCAAACCGTCCAGGAGCGCTTCGGGTACAGCGACGACGACGCCTTCGCCGTCGGGCTCACCTGCGGCGGAGTCATCGACATCCTCGTCACCCCGGTACGCGCGGACTCGCCCTCGCGGGAGGTGTTCGCGGCAGCGCTGGCCGCCGCCGCCGGAGGGGAGGCGGCGGCGGTCGCGCGGGTGACCGACGGACCGCCGGAACTGATGGGCCGCGCGCTTCTCGTACGTACCGACGGCGCGTACGAAGGCGGGCTCGGCGGACACCCCGAGCTGGAGCGCGCGGTTGCCGACGAGGTCCGCGCGATGCTGGACGCCGGCCGGACCGCGACGCTGGAGATCGGCGCCGACGGCAGGCTGTGCGGCCGGCCGCTGCAGCTGCTGGTCGAGTCGAGCGTGCCCGCCCCGCGCATGATTGTTTTCGGGGCCATCGACTTCGCCTCCGCGCTGGTGCGCGTCGGCAAGTTCCTGAACTACCACGTGACCGTGTGCGACGCGCGGCCCGTCTTCGCGACGAGGACCCGCTTCCCCGAGGCGGACGAGATCGTCGTCGACTGGCCGCACCGCTACCTGGAGTCGACGGAAGTCGACGGCCGTACGGTGCTCTGCGTCCTCACCCACGACGCCAAGTTCGACGTGCCGCTCCTCGAACTGGCCCTCAGGCTTCCCGTCGCCTTCGTCGGCGCGATGGGCTCCCGCCGCACTCACGAGGACCGCAACCAGCGGCTTCGCGACGTCGGCGTCACCGAACTCGAACTCGCCCGTCTGCGCTCGCCGATAGGTCTCGACCTCGGCGCGCGTACGCCCGAGGAGACCGCCCTGTCGATCGCCGCCGAGATCGTCGCGGACCGCCGCGGCGGCAGCGGAGTCTCCCTGGCCGGCGCGCACACCCCGATCCACCACGACGGTCCCGACGCCCCGGTGGGCCGGATCGAATCCGTGGCGTGAACGGCCCAGGGGCGCCCGCCGGTGCTCCTGGTCAGCTGACTCCACGGGGACGGAACTGGATGCTGATGCGGGGTCCGACGGGCTTGGCCGTCTTCAGGATCGCGTGCTCCCAGGTGCGCTGACATGACCCGCCCATCACGAGCAGGTCGCCGTGGCCCACGGGCTGCCGGATGGTCCGCCCGCCGCCCTGACGCGGCCGAAGGGCCAGGGCCCGGGGCTCTCCCACGGAGACGATGGCCACCATGGTGTCCTCCTTGCTGCCGCGGCCGTGAGTGTCGCCGTGCCAGGCGACGCTGTCCCTGCCGTCGCGGTAGCGGCACAGCCCGGCGGTACTGAAAGGTTCGCCGAGCTCGGCGGCGTAGTGCCGGCTCAGCGCGGAGCGCGCCTGGTCGAGCACGGGGTGGGGGAGCGGATCGTGCTCGCCGTAGTACGCCAGCAACCGCGGCACGTCGACCACCTGCTCGTACATGGTGCGCTGCTCGGCATGCCAGGGCACGTGGGCGACCAGCCATTCGAAGAGCGCGTCCGCCCCTGACACCCACCCGGGCAGCAGGTCCAACCACGCGCCGTGCCCCAGCACCCGGCGCCGGACGGAGGTCAGTGGCGCCAGTCCGATCTCCTCCTCCGCGTCGAGGAGGGAGGCCTGGAAGTGGAAGTTCACACCTCCACCATACGCCTCGTTCGAACGTGCGTGCGATCGAGATCGGGTGGGCGTGTCCGGTCGCGGGCGAGGCGGAGTCGGCGGCGGACGCCCATCGCGGGGGATACGCGGCGTGGCCGGTCCGTCACCGCCTGCCGCTCCGGGAAACCTGCACATCGTGTGCGCGCCTGTGGCACCCCGCCTTCACGGGCCCTCGCGATGCCGGAAATGCCCCACGCGCTTGGTGCGGGTATATCCATTTTGGTTCGGTGCGGCGGCGGGTCCCGCAAATCTGTTACTCAATCTTGCGAAGACTTTGTCACCACTCGGTGAATGAACCGTCACGCCGGTCGCCCGAGGTGTCGGCCGCACTCCAGGTGAGCGTCAACGGGATTGGCCGGGCCCTCCGTTCGCGTGCTTTCATCTGCGCACTGCGGCAGTTGTGGGAATGGCGACCGAGTACTGGAAGCCGGACTGCCGCGGGAGTGGAACCGGACCGTTTTGTCGCGGCCCGTTCCGCGTCTTTGAGAAATATTCCGACAAACGAAGGGAAATACGCGAAATGCGTAACGACCTCGAGACCCGTGAGATCGCCGACACCGAGCTGGACGCCGTCTCCGGTGGCATCGCCAGCCTTTCCGGCGGCCTGGTCGGCGCTGCGACGAGCGACGTCGCCTCCGCCCTCGGCTCCCTGCAGACCGTCCACGCCGTGACGGGCCTCACCGGCCAGGTCGCCGGCATCACCGGCGTTCACGCCGACACCTCCGGCATCACCGCCGTCGCCGGTCTCTGAGCAGGAGATACGCCACCGGGTTTCATCGCCCGGGGCATTGCACGATCTGACGGGTGCGTGTGCGCCCCTGTGGGGTCGCCCATGAACCCCGGAGCTCCCCCCCTTCCGGGGTTCATGGTTTCCCACGGCCTCATGGCCAAATGCAGTTGAAGGACTAGTTCCGTGCAGTTCCGCCAAAAGGCGCTTTCCAAGCTGCAATCGCCTGAAGAACTCCATTTGCCGGTGCGCTTCGCGCGCCCGCAAGGGCGGCTCGTACTGGCCGTAACGGTCGTCGCCGTCGCCGTCGCGACCTTCTGGGCCCTCACCGGCTCCGTCTCCTCCAAGCTGAGCGCGCCGGGAATCCTCACCAGCGCCGAGGGCAGCTACGTGCTGCAGAGTCCGGTCGCCGGACAGGTCACCGCGGTCCTCGCCGAGGAGGGCCGGCTGCTGTCCCCGGGCGAACCCCTTCTGACGGTCCGTACGGCCAAGGGCGACGAGCCCGTGCGCGCGGTCGCCGGAGGCCGGGTGACGACACTGGTCGCCAAGACAGGTTCGGTCGTCACGACCGGCGCGGACGTGGCGACAGTGGAACGCGTGAAGACCCCGGACGCCCCGCTGGTGGCCATGCTGTACGTGCCCGGCGGCAGCGGCTCGGCCATCCCCGTGGGCGCCGCGGTCGACCTGACCGTCCAGTCCGTCCCCCAGCAGCAGTTCGGCGTACTGCGCGGCCGGGTCAAGAAGGTCGGCCGCTCGCCCCAGACGCAGGCCCGGATCGGCAGCTTCCTCGGCGACAAGCAGCTCGCCGCACAGTTCGCCCGGCAGGGCAACCCCGTCGCCGTGCTCGTCGAACTGGAACGGTCCTCCGCCACCGAGTCCGGCTACAAGTGGTCGTCCACGGACGGGCCCCCGTACGCCGTCGACTCAACGACGCCCGTCACCGGCGCCGTCCACCTCTCCGCGCAGCGCCCCGTCGACTGGCTGCTGCCGTGAGCGCCCCGCAGGAAGCCGCCGGGGCCCGGACCCAGTACCGGCCGCCCTCCCCCCAGCTCCCGCCCGCCGGACGCCGGCGCCACCGCCCCGAGCCCAAGGGCGGCGCGCGTCGCCGACGTCCGGAGCCGGCGGGCAAGGACCCCGGGCGACGCTCCTCGCGCGGCAGGCCCACGCCCGCCCCCAGGGGCAGGACGCCCCGGACCGTACGCACCCCCACGGTGCTGCAGATGGAAGCGGTCGAGTGCGGCGCCGCCGCGCTGGCGATGGTGCTCGGCCACTACGGCCGCTTCGTCCCCCTGGAAGAGCTGCGTATCGCCTGCGGCGTCTCCCGCGACGGCTCCCGGGCGAGCAACGTCCTGAAGGCCGCCCGCAGTTACGGGATGAAAGCCAAGGGCATGCAGATGGACCTGGCCGCGCTGGCCGAGGTACCCGCCCCGGCCATCCTCTTCTGGGAGTTCAACCACTACGTCGTCTACGACGGAATGGGCCGCCGCTTCGGCCGCCGGGGCGTCTACGTCAACGACCCCGACAAGGGGCGGCGTTTCGTCGCGCTGGACGACTTCGACACCAGCTTCACCGGTGTCGTGCTCACCTTCGAGCCCGACGAGGGCTTCCGCCGCACCGGCCGGAAACCGGGCGTCATGAGCGCCATGCCGCTCCGCCTGCGAGGCACTTCGGGCACCATGCTCGCCGCCGTGATCGCCAGCCTCCTGCTGGTGGTCGTCGGCGCGGCGGTGCCCGCGCTGAGCCGCACGTACATCGACATGTTCCTCATCGGGAACCAGACGTCCCTGCTGGGGGTGCTCTTCGCTTCGATGGCGGCCGCCCTGGTGCTCACCGCGACGCTCACGGCGCTGCAGCAGGCCAATCTGCTGCGCGGACGCATCATCTCCTCCACCCTCGGCAGCGCCCGCTTCCTGCGTCATCTGCTCAGACTTCCGGTCACGTTCTTCTCCCAGCGCAACCCCGCCGACCTGGTCCAGCGCCTGCAGTCCAACGACGCGGTCGCCGAGACCCTCGCCCGGGACCTGGCCGCCGCGGGTGTGGACGCCGTGGTGATCGTGCTCTACGCGGTGCTGCTGTGGACGTACGACCCCCAGCTCACCGTGGTCGGCGTGATGATCGCCCTGCTCAACGTGGTGGCCATGCGGATCGTGATCCACGTGAGGGCCACCGGCACCCAGAAACTGCGCGCCGACAGCGCCCGGCTGACCAACACCTCCTACAGCGGTCTCCAGCTCATCGAGACGATGAAGGCCACCGGCGGTGAGAACGGCTTCTTCCGCCGCTGGGCCGGACAGCACGCGACCACGCTCGACGTACAGCAGCGGCTCGGTGTGCCCAGCGCGTGGCTGGCGGTCGTCGCACCCACCCTGGCCGCGCTCAACAGCGCGCTGATCCTGATGATCGGCGGTCTGCGGGCGGTGGAGGGGCATCTCTCCATCGGTCTGCTCGTCGCGTTCCAGGCTTTGGTCACCAGCTTCACCGCGCCGATCACCCGCCTGAACGGAGTCGCCGGACGGATCCAGGACTTCGCGGCCGACGTCGCCCGCCTGAAGGACGTCGAGAGCTTCCCCGTCGACCCGCTCTACTCGCGGCCTCAGCCCGCCGCCGGCACCCGACGCCTCAAGGGCCATGTGGAGCTGGACAACGTCACGTTCGGCTACAGCCCACTGGACGCCCCACTGCTGAAGGACTTCTCGCTCTCGGTCGGACCCGGCCAGCAGGTGGCTCTCGTCGGCGGCTCCGGCAGCGGCAAGTCCACCGTCTCCCGGCTCATATCCGGCCTCTACGCCCCGTGGGAGGGCGCCATCCGCATCGACGGGATGCGGCTGGAGGACATCCCGCGCGGTGCGCTGGCCGCCTCCGTCTCCTTCGTCGACCAGGACGTCTTCCTCTTCGAGGGGACCGTCCGCGACAACGTCGCGCTGTGGGACCCCTCCGTCACGGACGAGGCCGTCACCGCCGCCCTCGAGGACGCCGCCGTGCACGACGTGGTCGCCCGTCGCCCCGGCGGCATCCACAGCCGCGTCGAGCAGGACGGCCGCAACTTCTCCGGCGGTCAGCGACAGCGCCTGGAGATCGCCCGGGCGCTGGTGCGCCGCCCCAGCGTCATGGTCCTCGACGAAGTGACCAGCGCTCTGGACGCGGTGACCGAGCAGGTCATCATCGACAACCTGCGGCGCCGCGGCTGCGCCTGTGTGGTCATCGCCCACCGGCTGAGCACGGTGCGCGACAGCGACGAGATCGTCGTGCTCGACCGGGGCACGGTGGTGGAACGTGGGCGGCACGAGTACTTGGCCGCCGCACAGGGCCGGTACGCCGAACTGGTCAAGGAGCACTGAGGTGACGTCCCCTCACCACGCCCCGGTCGCCGGCGCGCAACCGGGCTGGACGCCCGACCCGGTCGTCGCCGCCCTCGGCGGACTGGGCTCGGCGGTCGACTGCACGGGGGTGCGCAGCCTCTCCCTGGAGGGGCCGCTCGTGCTGTGGCTCGTCGTGGACGGCGCCATGGACCTGTTCGCCGTCGACGCCGCACAGTCGGGTCACTGGCACTTCCTGGGCCGGCTGGAGGCGGGCACTCTGCTGCTCGGCCCGGTGGAGGGCCCCGAGCACACCTTGGTGGGCCGCCCCCTGCAGGGCTGCTCGCTGCGCCGGATCGAGCTGCGCGAGCTCTACCGCCCCGAGCACGGCGACCAGGGGTACGGCGCGCAGGGGTACGGCGCCCAGGGGTACGGCGACCACGGGTACGGCGGGCAGGGTCAGGGCCGGCAGTGGGGCGCCGGCCAGTGGAACGCCAACCAGTGGGACACCGGCCAGTTCTACGCCGACCAGTGGTACGCCGACCAGGAGAACCACGGACAGTACGGGCAGTACGGGCAGTACGGCGCCGTCGACCCGGCGCCGAGTCCCCTCGAGGACGCCTTCGCGCGCGGCATCGGCCGCGGCCTCCGCGTGCTCTACCAGGCGCCGCTGGACGGCCGTGCCACCGCCGAGCAGGGCGGGGCCGACGACGACATCCTGTGGATGCAGGTCGCCCCCGGCAGCGTGCAGTACGGCGCCGCATACGAGGGATACGAGCAGGACACAGCCGGCGTGCTCCTGGTCGACGCGACGATGTGGCAGGGGATGGTCGACCAGCAGTACCGGCTGCTGTACGCCCTGGACGACTGGATCGACCAGCTCGAGCGCGCCCACGAGGACCGTACGGCGGCCGGAATCGAGGCCGGCGAGACCGCTCGTACCCAGGCGGATCAGGCACTGCTGGCCTCGATCGACCGCTCCGGCAGGGACTCCCACCGCCGCGCCGGTCACGACGCGACCTTCGCCGTGTGCCGCCTGGTCGCCGACGAGGCCCGCGTCTCGCTGTCCGAACCCCGCGATGCCGGCGGGGCCGTCCCCGGGCGGATGGATCCGGTCGAGCGCATCGCGCTCGCCTCGCGCATCCGCACCCGCGTTGTCAGGCTCACCGGACGCTGGTGGCGGGAGAACAGCGGGCCCCTGGTGGGCCGGCGCGAAGAGGACGCTACGCCGGTCGCGCTGCTGTGGCGTCGCGGCAGGTACGTGGCCGTCGATCCCGCCACCGGGGTGCGTGAGCGCATCGGCAAGACCAACGAGGCCGCCTTCGACCAGCGCGCCGTCATGCTCTACCGCCCGCTGCCCGAAGGGCGATTGGGGCTGCTGCCGCTGGTGCGGTTCTGCCTGCGCGGCACGCGCACCGAAATGCGCGGCCTCGTCCTGGGCGGGCTGGTGGCTGTCGCCCTGGGTGCGCTGGTGCCCATCGCCACCGGCAAGGTGCTGGGTGAGTACGTGCCCAAGGCCGAGAACGGCCTCATCGTGCAGACGGCCCTGGCGCTCATCGCGACCAGCGTCGTCTCGGCCGCCTTCATGCTGCTGCAGAACGTCTCCGTCCTGCGCATGGAGGGCCGCATCGAGGCGACTCTGCAGCCGGCGGTGTGGGACCGGCTGCTCCGGCTGCCGACGAAGTTCTTCGCGGGCCGCTCCACCGGTGAACTGGCCGGCGCGGCCATGAGTATCAGCTCCATCCGCCGCGTGCTGTCCGGCATCGGATCGGTGTCCGTACAGGCGAGCACCG
Source organism: Streptomyces sp. NPDC051219 (assembly GCF_040682335.1). NCBI lineage: Bacteria > Bacillati > Actinomycetota > Actinomycetes > Kitasatosporales > Streptomycetaceae > Streptomyces > Streptomyces sp. NPDC051219. Next base: position 17,055 of record NZ_JBFBAS010000034.1, on the reverse strand, counting down.
TCGGCACGATGAACCTCGTCCTGCTGCTCGTCTACAGCGTGCCGCTGGCCCTGGTCGCGATCGCGATGCTGCTCGTCATCGCCGCCGTCTTCCTGGGGCTGGGGCTCTGGCAGCTGCGGTACCAGCGGCGGCTGATCGCGCTCGGAAACAAGCTCAACAACCAGGCGTTCCAGACCCTGCGGGGACTGCCCAAGCTGCGCGTCGCCGCGGCCGAGAGCTTCGCCTACGCCGCCTGGGCAAGGGAGTTCGCCCGTACCCGCGAGCTGCAGCAGCGCATCGGCCGGATCAAGAACGTCATAACGGTGCTCAACGCCGTCTACCTCCCGCTGTGCACGCTCGTGATGTTCATGCTGCTGGCCGGACCCGCCCGCGGCAGCCTGTCCGCCGGCGAGTTCCTCACCTTCAGCACCGCGGTGACCATGATGCTGTCCTCCGTCACGCAGCTGACCGGCGCCCTCATCTCGGCCGCCGCCGTGCTGCCGATGTTCGAGCAGGTCAAGCCGATCTTCGAGGAGGTTCCCGAGGTACGCGGCTCCAGCAGCCAACCGGGGCAGCTCAGCGGGGCCGTCGAGGCGCGGCAGCTGACCTACCGCTACACCGACGACGGACCCCTGGTACTCGACGGTGTCGACTTCCAGGTCCGGCCCGGCGAGTTCGTCGCGATCGTCGGGGCCAGCGGCTGCGGAAAGTCGACGTTGCTGCGGCTGCTCATCGGCTTCGACAAGCCCGTCTCCGGGAGTGTGCTCTACGACGGCCAGGATCTGACGGCGCTGGACCAGGCGGCCGTGCGCCGCCAGTGCGGCGTCGTCCTGCAGAACGCCCAGCCCTTCACCGGGTCCATCCTCGACTGCATCTGCGGCGCCGAGACGTTCACCCTCGAGGAGGCGTGGGAGGCGGCCGCCATGGCGGGCCTGGCCGAGGACATCAAGGCCATGCCCATGGGCATGCACACCATGCTGTCCGACGGCGGCGGTACGGTCTCGGGCGGCCAGCGCCAGCGGCTGATGATCGCCCAGGCCCTCATCCGCAAGCCGCGCATCCTCTTCTTCGACGAGGCGACCAGCGCGTTGGACAACGAGGCCCAGCGGGTCGTCATCGAGTCGACCCGCACCCTGCGCGCCACCCGCATCGTGATCGCACACCGGCTGTCCACAATCATGGACGCCGACCGGGTGATCGCCATGTCGGACGGAAAGGTCGTCCAGCAGGGGCCGCCCGCCGAGCTGCTCGCCGACACGGGCGGCCTGTTCCACGAGCTGGTCCGCCGTCAGCTCCGATGACCCCGCGCGCACGTCGATGCCCAATGGCTCGGACGGGGCCCCGGAGCACCTCATCAGCCGGCCGTCAAGCCCTATATCTGATGGTTCGCCGAACCCAAATGGAAAAGTGAACTGTCGTACGGTGGGGCACTGGGACACGGACGTTTGTCGAACGGGGGACCATCGACGTGGACTTGGCCGAGGAGATTGCCGCCGCGCGCGAGGGGCGCGGTGATTCGGGGCGGCTGCTGGGGGAGTTCCGTCGTGCGCCGGTGATGGTGCCGGTACTGGACGGCGGGCTGATGTCCGGGGACATCGGCGGGATCCGTTGGATCTACGCGTTCACGGACGAAGGGGCCCTGGCACGGTTCGCCCGCGCGCGGGGCGACGCGGGGGACACGGAGTGGCAGTTCCTGACGATTCTGGGTGCACGCCTTCTGGACGCGGTGATTCCGTCCCTCGGCGGTCCGACCGGCATCGCGGTCGACGTCCCGGACGTGGACGGATCGATGATGTTCCCGCCGGTGTCCGGGATTGTGCCGGACGCGGTCGCGGGGACGTCGCGCAGGACGCGGATGGCCGGGATGGCGCTGGGAGTGGGGAGGGCGCGCGATGAGCGGGGACAAAGACCTCGAGGTGGACCCGGCCGCGATCAGCAAGATCAGGGAGGGGCTGCGGGGCGCGGTGGCGGAGCTCCGCGGGATAGGCACGGCGGGCGGCGCCTCGATGGGTGCCGGTTTCGGTGAGCTGTCGCTGACCGGGATGGAGGCCGGCCACCCCGGCCTCGCGGTCGATTTCGAGGACTTCTGCGAGCGCTGGGAGTGGGGCGTACGCGGGCTCATCCAGGACGCCGGCGTTCTGGCCGCCCAGACGGGTATTGCGGCGGGCGCCCTGTGGGAGGAGGACCAGTACATCCAGGGGGCGCTCAAGGTCGGCGCGAACTCGCTGTACGGCAATCCGCACGCGAGCGAGGACGACATCGAGAAGAAGCAGTGGGGGGACATCTTCTCGGCCGACGTCTACAAGCCGGACTACAGCGCGGAGTCCTTCCAGAAGGCCAACCAGGACATCCAGCAGACCTGGCAGACCACCGGCGAAAAGATCCAGAACGAGGGCGGGATCGGTTCGCTCAAGGACCTCGCCGAGGGTGGTAACGGCTGATGGGCTGGCGGGACTTCGTACCGGACGTCGTCGAGGACGCCGCGGAGGATGTGGCCGAGGAGGGTCTACGGCAGCGTGAGCAAGATCCGCTCCACGGGTACGCACCTGACGAAACTCCAGGCGTCGTTCGACAAGGTCGGCGAGGGGCTCAAGGGTGTGGACGCGGACGCCTTCAAGGGCCAGGCCGCGACCGCGTTCCGGGAGGCGTCGGCGAAGCAGCCGCCCAAGTGGTTCAAAGCCGCGGACGCCTTCGAGAAGGCCGCCGGCGCGATGACCCGTTTCGCGGAGACGGTGGAGTGGCGCAGGCACAGGCCAAGGAGGCACTGGACGAGTACAACGCGGCGAAGAAGGCCTCGGAGGACGCCCGGGCGGCGTACTACAACGGCGTCGACGAGTACAACGCCGCGGTCGAGGCGAAGAAGGACAACCTCCCGCCTCGTCCCTCCGGTTTCACGGACCCCGGTACGGCGAAGGCGAAGGCGAAGGCGGCCCAGGACAAGCTGGACGAGGCCCGCCGCCAGCGCAACGAGGCTGCGGACACAGCCCGTTCGGCGGTGGCGGCGGCCCGCGACGCGGCCCCTCCCAAGCCCAGGACGGCAAAGGGATACCACGGCCATCTGACCCCCGAGCGGGAGTTGGACATCATCTCGAATCCGGACGGCATCTACATCTCGAAGGGAGGGGCGGAGCGGCTCATCTTTCACCAGGGCGAGGACATCGTGATCATGGAGAGCAAGGGCGCCGGGCGCGGCAACATCATCACGAGTTACGGTCCCTCGGGTCCGAAGAACGACAGTGGCGCCGAGGCCTGGGGCGGTTCGCCGGACGATCCCGGCCCGCCGGTGACCAGAGAGCAGATCGTGGAGGAAAGAATTCCCAACACGAAGGGCGGCTATCTGCCGCCCGCCGAGCAGCTCAGATAGGAACGGCACATGCACTTCGGATTCGCGGACGGCTTCGCCGTCGAATCGATCCCCCGGGGGCTTCACCTGGTCCCGAGGTACTCGGTCGGCGGGCACTTCGTGGTCGTCTCGCCCTACTTCGACCGGCACAGCCGGGAGTCGTTCCTGGGAGCCACGTTCGGCAGCATGGACTGGCTGACCGAGGACGACGACGAGTTTCGCTTCGACAAGCGGACGCGCGAGCTGGCGGGCGTGATGGTCGCGGTGCCGCAGGAGGCGGACGCGGAGTGGGACGGGGGCGCGTGGCTGCGGTTGCCGCGGGAGGCGGCAGGCGTGAGGGCCGCAGCGGCGGAGAACTTCTCCGCCCGCCCTACCACGGTGCGCTGGGTGGAGCACGGGGCGACGGCGCTTGTCTGCGCGTACCCCGAGTTCACCCGTGATGCCCGCGGTCTGCGGCGGCTGGGCGTCGCGCCCGGGTTCGACCTGGTGGCCGGGGACCGCGGTTACGCCGGCTGGATTCTGGAGAACCCGGCCGACTGTGTGGTGGATGCGTTTGAGCCGGCGCCGCAGGGCCCGGCACCGGAGGGCTTCCGGGAGGCGCTGGCCGAGTTCCTGGACCTGTTCGTGGAACCCCGCATCGAGCAGATGCAGGACGAGGACCCCGGTCTGAAGGTGCGGCTCGACGGCCTGCTGGAGCGGGCCTCCTCGTTGGACCCGGATCCGCGTCGCGATGCGCTGCGGGAGTGGCTGCTGCAGGTCCGTGAGGACTGGTACGGGATCCCCGCATAGGAGGCTCTCCGCCGACCGGGCCGCCCTCGGCGGTCCGGGAAGCCCGGCGTGGACATGGGGAGTCACATGTGGTGCATCTCGACGCTGAAGCCCGGAGCCGAGCTCACGCATTCGGCAGCATCGGATGTGTCCCGGCGGCACACGCAGCAGCGCAGACGTTGCTCGTTCATTCCCCTTGCGGGCCGTGGCGCAGGAAATGCCGGTCGGGTCGGAAATCTGGCTGTTCTCCTTCGATCCGGAGATGGAGCGGGCCTGGTCCGGCAGTGGTCCCGGGCGCTGAAGGCCGTTGAGGCGGGGACGCCCCCCACCTGTTGGGCGCAGGGCGCTGGGCTCTGCCGGCGCGGTGCCCCGCCCGGGTCCCGGTCGCCGCTGTTCAGGCACCCGGGATCTGGGCGGGGCAGGCAGGACGGCTCAGCCGAACGCCTTGATGTTCGTCCAGTCCACCGACAGGACGATCCTCACCGCAGCGTTGGTGTTGGTCGTGGACGGGTGGTAGATGCGCGTCTGCCCGTCCGATTTGAAGCGGGCCCACATGTCGGGGATCCGGTCGCCGTTGACGTCCGGGATGCCGATGACCGCTGAGATGTTCGCCTCGGTCCAGCTCGTTCCGTACTGGACGTCGCCGTCACGGGAGTTGGCCGCGGTGGTGAGCGAGTTGAGGTCGACGCTGCCGGCGACCGTGCCGGGCTTGCCGTGGCGGACGTACATGGTGCCGGCGTCCAGGTTGCGCCAGAGCAGGTCCGGCGTGCCGTCCAGGTCGATGTCCGCCACGTTGACTATCTCGCGGCGGGCCCAGGCGTCGGCGTTCATCTGGGTGGCCTGCTGGAAGGTCGCGCCGGTGTACCCGGTGAGCGCCCAGTAGGAGGTGCCGGCTCGCAGGAAGATGTCCGGGAGCTTGTCGCCGGTGACGTCGCCGACTGCCTTGATCTGTGTCCAGGTGGACGGGTCAGGTGCGTTGGAGGGCAGCCGGACCCGCAGCCGCTGGTCCACGTTGAAGCTGCCGTAGCCGTCGCCGGGGTAGAGCCAGAAGTTGCCGTCGGGGGTGCGGGCGAACAGGTCGGTGGTGCCGTCGCCGGGGTAGGTGTCCGAGTGCTTGGCGATGAGGGCGGCCTTCCCGGTGGCCGGGTCGTACCAGTGACCTGCCGGGTCGAGCTTGTTGCCGGTGCTGTAGGAGCCGGTGAGGGAGCCGTACAGATCGCCTTCCAGGCCGCCGGGGAGGGTCCGCAGGTTGCCGTTGGCGTCGATGACGATCAGGTCGGCGCGTCCGTCGCCGCCGGTGTCACCGGGCCCGTCGGCCGTGTCGCGGGGCGGCACGTAGAAGGCGTAGTCGGTGCGGACACTCCGGTTGCCGAACGTGTCGTAGGCGTACACGTGCAGATAGGTGGGACCGGAGTGCGGCGGCTGCAGGTCGGGCACGGTGAGGGTGCCGTTGGTGGCCGGCTTCTCCACCGGGTTGAGCCCCTCGAAGGCGTAGCTGAACTTGCTCGCGCCCTCGGAGGTGAACTTGATGGAACCGGTCTGGCCGAATTTCACCGTCGCCCAGGTCGCTCCGTCGGGGGTGGCCTCCTTGAACACGTCGCTCTCGACGTCCGGCTGCGGCGGGGCGGAGCCGTCGACGGTGATGCGGCAGGGTTCGGTGCCCGCGGGGAAGTAGCTGGACACGGCGCCGGCGGAGTCCTCGGCGCGCACGTCCCAGGAGTACGTGGCCTTGTCGTCCAGGGGGAAGGTGGTGGGGATCGTCAGCGTGGCCTTGCCGCTGCTGAGGTTGGTGACGAGGGTGCCCGCGGGGACCGTCCCGCCGGTCTTCCAGAAGCGGAAGCGCAGGCCCTTGAGGTTGCCGTCGAGGTCGGTGGCGGTCGCAGACAGGACGACGTTGGTCTTGCCGATCGTGCGGCCGGCGCCGGGGCCGACCACACAGGCGCCGCCGGGGGTCGTGCTGCCGCCGGTGGGCTCCTTGGGAGCGCGGTTGTAGTCCACCTCCAGCGTGGCGGAGGTGGCACGGAACTTGCGCCAGGTCTGGGTGTCGGACTCGCTGGTGGCCCGCATGCCGAGCGTGATGCTCGACCAGCCGCCGTCCGCGCCCTTCTGTGCCGCGTTCTTCACGTCGAACGCCACGTATTCGTCGGCGCACGCGCTGGACCAGCCGTGGGCGAAGGAGGCCTTGTCCTGGAGGGTGGACCAGCTCGGCTGCTTGTTCCAGGTGGTGCCGGAGGAGATGGCGCCGGTGAGCCAGAACTGGAACTCGCGGGAGGTGCAGGACCAGGAGTGGTTGTTCAGCACCTTGAAGGTCGCCCTGGTGACCGTGGCGCCCTCGAGGCTGCTGGAGTAGGCCATGCGCCAGAAGGAGCGGGCGGTGCCGTTGGTGTCGTTCTCGTGGCCGACGCGGGCGTCGGAGGTTCCGGAGCTGAAGTTGGTGCCGTTGTAGAAGCTGCTGTTGGGGTACGGCTTGTAGGCGACCGTCCATCCCTGCCAGCCGGTGTTGAGCGGCGGGTCGAGGAACACGGGGAAGCGGACGTCCTTGCCGGTGAGCAGACCGCTGGCGGCAGCGTCCAGGTGCAGGCGGGCGCTGCTGGTGCCGTCGCCGTCGAGACTGGTCGGCAGCGGGGCCTGGTGCGCTCCGGGCTCGATGCCGGACAGGCCGGAGAGCTTGAGCACGTCGGCGGTGGTGGCCACGGCGGTGCGGGGTGCGGTCTCGGGAGTCTCGGGGTCCCGGCCGGAGGAGTCCCAGCCGAAGGGGGTGGGGATCGAGGCGATCTCCGCGCCGCCGTCCTTGTCGAGGACCTGCACCCGGCCGGTGGTCTGGTCGTGGCGGAAGACCGCCGTCTTCGAACGCAGGCCGTACGTCACGGTCTTGAGAGCCTGCTGTGCGGCGGCCTCGCGCGTCTTGACGATGAGCAGTTGCCCGAAGCCGCCCTCCTCACGGGCGACGAGGAGCAGGTCCACACCGGGCAGCACCTCGGGGTAGAGGGCGCGAGGGCCGTCGAGCACCGGCTCCGGCAGGGTGCCGGGCCAGGTGTAGGCGACGGTGTGGCCGGCGAAATCGACCTCGGCGAGGACGGACTCACCGGCGGGAGCGTCCACGGCGCGCGGGGCGAGCGGGAGCCGCGCGTACGAGCGCTCCGCCCGGTCCTTGTCCTTGCGCGTTCCGGCGGGGCCGCCGCTGGAGAAGCGCACCGGGACAGGGGCGTTGGCGGGGCGTATGCCCAGGCCGCCGGGAGCGTCCTTGGTGCGCTTCAGCTTGGTGTCGATGGGCGCCCACTGGCCCTTGGCGTTCTTCGCGCGCTGCGGCAGGGGGCTGATCCGGCTGCGCAGCTGCCCGTTGGGCAGGGCCCACGTGAGCGTGGTGGCGGTGGTGGCTGTGTCCACGAGCACCTGCTTGCCGCTGCGGACGGCCTGGGCCATGGCGGCCGCCTCGTCGCGGGGGCCGGTGGCCGCCGGCGTGGCGTCAGTGGCCCTTCCTCTCTGCCCGAGAGGGTCGTCTCCTGGTTGCCACCAGGGCAGCAGGGCGGCGGTGAGTGCGGCCAGTAGAAGGCCAAGAGTGCAGGACAGCCTGGTGCGCGTGCGCACGAAAGGGCTGAGCAGGCGGGGCGGCGCGGACACGGCGGTCTACTCCCGTGGGGACCAGGCGGAATGGGGACAGCACAGACAGCCCCGTTCGGCGGGCCGCGGGGCTGAGAGTGCGCACACGATCGCACAGGCCTGGGGAGGTTCGTCCATAGACAAGAACTTCACTGATTCGTTACCGATGTGCAGAGAGTGAGAAGAGTGACGCCGGAGATTTCTGCATTTGATCTTTTCTGGCGGGGTGAAGTGACGGAAACGAGGCGTATTTCCTGATCTATCCGAATGATCGATAGTGACGTGCTCTGATCAACACTGTGCCGTGAGGCATGTCACTCCAATGTGCCTCCTGTCACCTTCCGTGATCTTGAGTGAAACGGCGGTCCTGACGCAGAGTGCCGACGCACGCGCCTCAACCGGCGCGTGCCGTTTGGTGTTTGCACACCTCTCTTCTCTTCCGTTCTCTTTTACTTTTTCGCGCCTGGGGAGTCGACGCGTATGCGTGCTGCAGGTCCGCTGTCCTGGCTGGGGCGTGGTCGCCTAGCCATGACAGAGTCAGTTCGCCGGCGACGGCGCCTTCGCCGCACGGCGATCGTCATGTTGCTGTCATCGACACTGACGGTGACGGCCCTGGCCGGGCAGGCCGGGGCCATTCCCGGCCCTGGCATGGAGCGCGAGGACACGCAGCTCGAACTGCCGGAGCTGCCGAAGAGCGAGACGGTCGACGAGGACGAGAACGCCGAGAAGAACCTGACCACGGCCGATGAGGTCCCGGTGGTCCCGTACGCGCCGGTGGCAGTCGCCCCCTGGCAGGCGGACATCGGCACGGCGGACCTGACCGGTGTTCAGCCGGGCGCCACCGTTCCCGTTTCCAACAACCTGCCGGTCGCACTCGGTGTACCCGAGGGCGGGGACCCGGCAGCCCTGGCCGGCCAGTGGAGCGTCGACCTCGCCGCTCCCACGGCCTCCCAGGACGCGGGCGTCTCCGGCCTGATCATGAGGGTCACGCCGCCCGCCACCGCGGACCCGGCGGCCGAGGTCGCGCTCAGCGTCGACACCACCGCCTTCGCCGACCTCTACGGTCCGCAGGCCGCGCTCCGTTTCGGCCTCGTGCTGCTGCCCGACTGCGTCATCGACTCGCCGGACACCGGCGACTGCGCCGCCGAAGGCGGCGTGGAGACCATGTCCGGCAGCCGTGACGGGGACACCTTCGAGCGGGTGTCCAGCAGTGTGAAGGTGGTGCCCGCGAAGAACGCGCCCACCCGCACGACCGCGGCAAAGAGCGCGCCCACCCGCAAGATCCTGTCCGGCGCGGTGCCGGTCGGTGATCTGCTCGGTGGTGCGGCGGCCGCGCCCAAGGCCAATGGTGCTTCGGTCCGCACGGCGGCGCTGCCCGCCGTCGACGCGGCGAGCCCGCGTGTGATCGGCGCGCTCGACACGGGTGCCTCGGCGGCCGGCGACTACTCCGCCACGCCGCTGCTGTCCTCGGGCTCCTGGTCCGCGGGTTCCTCCTCGGGCGCGTTCACCTACTCGTACCAGGTGCAGACGCCGGAGGTCGCGGGCGGCCTCGCGCCGAAGGTGGCCCTGTCGTACTCCTCGCAGTCCGTGGACGGCCGTACCTCCGCCACCAACAACCAGGCCTCCTGGATCGGTGACGGCTGGGACTACAACGCGGGCTCCATCACGCGTACGTACGCCAACTGCCGCCAGGACTCAAAGAAGGCGGGCTCGAACAACGCCACCCACCGCACCGCGGACCTGTGCTACGGCTCGGAGAACGCCACCCTCTCGCTGGGCGGCATGACCACCGAACTGGTCTGGGACGAGGCGAAGAACGCCTGGTTCACCGCGAACGGCGACGGCTCCAAGATCGAGCTGATCAAGAACACGGACCTGAAGAACGGTGACGCGGACGGCGAGTACTGGGTCGTCACCACCCGTGACGGCACCCGTTACCACTTCGGACGTCACCGCCTGCCCGGCTGGTCCGACAAGGGCACCACGGACACCGCCGACGACGACCCGACCACCAACTCCGTCCTGACCGTGCCGGTGTACGGCAACCACGCGGGCGAGCCCTGCTACAAGGCCGGCGACTGGGCGGGCTCGTACTGCACCCAGGCCTGGCGCTGGAGCCTGGACTACATCGAGGACGTCCAGGGCAACGCCATGTCCCTGTGGTGGGTGCGCGAGTCCAACTACTACGCCAGGAACTTCAACTTCAAGGCCCCGGTCTCGTACCACCGCGGTGGCTACCTCTCCCGCATCGACTACGGCCAGCGCAAGGACAGCCTGTTCACGGCCACCGCGCCGGCCCGCGTCAACTTCTCCGTCGAAGAGCGCTGCTACGACGAAGGCACGCTGACCTGCAGCGAGGCCAACTTCATCAACAAGGACCCCGGCAAGTACCGCATCTGGTACGACACCCCGGCGGACCTGCGCTGCGAGTCCGGCAAGAAGTGCTGGAACGCCGGCCCGTCCTTCTTCTCCCGCAAGCGCCTCGACAAGATCACCACGTCGGCGCAGCGGCGCACGGACACCTCCGCCCGCCAGGTGGTGGACGAGTACCAGCTCAAGCAGAAGTTCCCGGTCCTTCGGACCGGCCCCAACACCGCTCTCTGGCTGGAGTCGATCGCCCGTACCGGCTACGGCCGCAACGGCACGACCGACGCCAAGGCCGAGCTCAACGCGGTGCGCTTCGAGTCCAACGCCGAGGACATGCCCAACCGCGTCAAGCGGGGCGGCAGCGACCCGCGCCCCGGGTTCTCCCGGCTGCGCATCGGCCGTGTCATCAACGAGTACGGCGGCGAGACGGTCGTCACCTACAAGCCGCCCGTGGACGAATGCGCCACCGGTACCGGCCTGCCCGGCAAGACCGACACCGCCGCGTTGAAGTCGAACTCCCGCCTGTGCTACCCGGCGTTCTGGCACCCGGACCCGGACAAGGAGGACATCGACTGGTTCCACAAGTACGTGGTGGACACCATCGAGGAACTCCCCAACGTCGACGGCGCGTACAGCAGCCAGACCGCCTACGCGTACAAGAACGCCGGCTGGAAGCTCGCCGAGCAGGAGTTCACCAAGAAGTCCACGCGTACGTACTCCCAGTTCGCGGGCTTCGAGCAGACCACCGTCATCACCGGCTCGGACAACGCCGCCGTCGGCAGCAAGAAGTCCAAGGCCGTCACCCGCTACTTCCGCGGCATGGGTAACACCGTGTCCGTGAAGGACATCACCGGCGCCGAGATCGCCAAGGACGAGGAGCCCTTCGCCGGCCGTATCGCCGAGGAGCTCACCTACACCAACCCCGGCGACGCGGACACCGACTGGCTGACCCGCAGCGTCACGTTCCCCGACGCCACCGAGCTCGCCAATCGGGACCGCGGCGACGGCCTCACGGCCCTGCGCGCCTGGCGGGTCACCGAGCCCCGGACGGTCTCGTACACCAAGTCCTCCGGTACCGGCGACGACGCACGCACCGAACGCCTCGTCGAGACCAAGACGACGTACGAGCCGACCCATGGCCTGCCCACGCAGACCGAGTCCCTCGGCGACACCGGCAAGACGGGCGACGAGTCCTGCACGAAGCTCGAGTACGTCCACCACACCGGCAAGAACCTGATCGGTCTGACCAAGCAGGCACTCAGCTCTCCGACGAGCTGCGCGAACGCCGACTTCGCCAACCTGAAGACGCTGAGCTCCGCGATACGCACCGGCTATGACGGCCAGGCGTACGGAGCCGCCCTCGCCGACTCGACTCGGGGCCTGGCCACCGAGACGTGGTCGCTGAAGGCCGACGGCACCGGCTTCCAGTCCGACGGCACCACCGGCTTCGACGCCATCGGCCGTGTCGTCCGGTTCACCGACCCCGACCAGAAGTCCTCCACGATCGCCTACGACCCGCCCACCGGGCAGGCGTTCAAGATCACCGAGAAGAACTCCCTGCTGCACGAGCAGATCCAGGAGCTGGAGCCGGGCCGCGCCGTCGCCCTCAAGACCACGGACACCAACGGCCGGGTCAGCGAGGCGAAGTACGACCCGCTGGGCCGCCTCGTCGAGGCCTGGGGTCCCGGCCGCACTCCGTCGGCCACGGCCGTGCCCGACTTCAAGGCCGTGTACACGATCCCGAAGTACGACCCGGCCAATCCGGACCGGAAGCCCCCGTACGTCACCACCTCCACGCGCGGTTACGAGGACCGTGTCGAAACCTCTGTCACGCTCTACGACGGCATGGGACGTGAGCGGCAGAGCCAGGAGCAGGCCAACGGCGGCGGCCGTCTGATCACGGACACGCTGTACAACAGCTCCGGCGAGGTGTGGCAGACCAACAACGCCTACCACACCGAGGGTGCTCCGGACGGCGAGCTGTTCACGCCGCTCGCGGACACGACCGTGCCCAACGCCACCCGGTACACCTACGACGGACTCGGCCGCGTGGTCGAGGAGATGCCCGTCCTGCGCGGCACCGCCGCACCGGCCCGGGCGACCAAGTACGAGTACGGCCAGGACCACTCCACGGTGATCAACCCGTCGGGCGCGGCCTCCTACCGGCTGTACACCGACGCCCTCGGCCGCACCGCCCGTGTGGACACCTTCACCGACGCGGCCCGCACCACCGCTGCCGCCACCAAGATGCGGTACCAGTACGACGCGAGCGGCCAACTGGAGAAGGCCACCCACTCCGCCGACTCCAGCCGCCCCTGGTCCTGGACCTACGACCAGCGCGGCCGGATGGTGACCGCCACCGACCCTGACTCGGGCACCACGCGTACCACGTACGACCACCGTGACCGCCCTCTGACAGCCACGAATGCCCGCAACGTCACCGTCTGGAACGGCTACGACGAGCTGTCCCGGCCCAAGCAGCAGCGCCTGAACGACGCCAACGGCACCGTTCTCGCCGACTACACCTACGACACCGTCAGCGGCGGCAAGGGCCTTCCGGCCACCGCCACCCGCTACACCGACGGCCTGGCCTACACCCAGAAGGTCAACGGCTACACCGAGGACTACCAGCCCACCTCCACCACGCTGACCCTGCCGCAGTCCATCGCGGACACGTGGGGTCTGCCGGCCTCGTACACGCACGGCTACGCGTACAGCGACACCGGCATGCTGGAAGAGGCCACGCTGCCCGCCGTCGGCAAGTTCGCCGCCGAGAAGCTCGTGGTCCGCTACAACAAGGACGGCATGCCGCTGTCCCTGTCGGGCAAGGACTGGTACGGCGCCGAGACCGTCTACTCCCCGCACGGACAGGTGCTGCGCTCCACCCTGGGCGCACAGCCGTACCGGGTGTGGACGCAGAACTCGTACGACGAGGCCGGCGGCGAGCTCAAGGACCAGCAGGTCTACCGCGAGCAGACCGGGGACAAGACCCTCGTCGGCGGCAACCTCGTCTCCAAGCGCTCCTACGCGTACGACGATGCGGGCAACGTCACCGACATCCGTGAGCACTCCCTCGGCATCGAGGAGCGGCAGTGCTTCACTTACGACCCGCTCGGCCAGCTGAAGAACGCCTGGACCTCCAAGGACCAGGAGGCCTGCTCTGCGCCGAAGAACGCTGACGGCACCCTCAACGTGGCCGCCGGCAAGGACGCCTCCGGCTACTGGCAGGAGTACGAGTACGACCTGCTCGGCAACCGCAAGAAGCTGACCGAGAAGGACCTCACCGGCGACGCCGCCAAGGACGCCACCACCGACTACACCTACGGCAAGACCGACGGCAGCCAGCCGCGCACCCTGACGAAGGTGTCGAAGAAGTACGTCACCCCGGCCGGCGCGCAGGTCACCGCCGAGGCGAACCGTCTGTACGAGCTGACCGGTGAGACCAAGACCGTCACCTCGATCCAGAACGGTGACAAGCAGGAGCTGACCTGGACCTACGACGGCATGGTCGACCGGATCACCGGCCAGGGCAGCGGCGGCAAGACCCCGTACGTCGGCCTGGCGCAGAAGTGCTTCGACCTGAAGTCCGGCCTGCCGGCCGCCGGTCAGCCGATCCAGCTGTACGGCTGCAACGCCTCGGCCGCGCAGAACTTCTCCTTCACTCCGTCCCCCGGTCAGACGGACGGCAACCTGGGCGCCCTGTCCGTGTACGACACCTGGTGCCTCCAGCCGGCGGCCAGTACGGCCGGGTCGGCGGTCCAGGTGCAGAAGTGCAACGGGTCCACCGCCCAGCAGCTCAAGCGCATCGCGACCGGGCAGCTCATGCACGTCGCCTCGGGCATGTGCGTCGCGGTCAAGGACGCGGCTACCGCCAACGCCACGCCGATCGTGCTCGCGACCTGCGACGGAGCCTCCGCCGCCCAGCTGTGGGAGGCACAGAACGAGACCCGCCACATCTACGGGCCCGACGGCTCCCGCCTCCTGACCATCCAGGGCAAGCAGGCCACCCTGCACCTCGGTGAGACCGAGACCACCGTCCAGAAGGGCGGCGCCCTGGTCAACACCCAGCGCACCTACGCGGCCCCCGGCGGCGCGGTCATGCGCTACGCCTATGGCACCGGCTCGGAGACGTTGGTCGCCGTCGCCGGCGACCACCAGGGCAGCGCGTACACGGAGGTCGCCCTCAACGGCGGCATGTCGGCCCGCATCCGCAAGCAGGACCCGTTCGGCAACCAGCGCGGCGCAGCCACCACCGGCGTCAACCTGCAGACCCATAAGGGGTTCCTCGGCGCGACCCGCGACGACGCCTCCGGCTACACCCCGCTCGGCGCCCGCCTCTACGACCCGGCCGTCGGACGCTTCCTGTCCGCCGACCCGGTCCTCGACCTGGCGGACCCGCTGCAGTCCAACGGCTACGCCTACGCCCACAACAACCCGGTCACCCTGTCCGACCCGACGGGCCTGTCCGTGACGCTGACCGCCTCCGAGCGGGCCGCCGCCCTCGCGGGTGCGGGCCTCTCCCCGGCGCAGGTCGCGCAGGCCCAGGCCACCATGGGCAAGTCCCTCACCTCGGTGATCCTCGCCGCGGCCTGGGGGGTGCTGGCGGAGTTCATCGGCCTCAACGACGCCATGTCCTGCTTCGGCGGTGACATGTGGGCCTGCGGCAGTCTCATCATCGGTGCGATTCCATGGATGAAGCTCGGCAAGATCCCGTCCGTGCTGAAGGCCGTCGACCGCACCATCTCCGCCATCCAGGCATTCCGCACGGCCAAGAAGGCGGCCGAGGCCGTCCTCAAGGCCGCCAAGGCGGCCGAGCAGGCGGCACTCGCCGCCAAGAAGGCGGCCATCGAGAAAGCCAAGAAGGCAGCTCAAGCGGCAAAGAAGAAAGCCGCCGACAAGCTGAAAACGACCAGTAACAAGGCGGTCAACCACAGCAAGAAGACTGGTAATCCGGTTCAGAAACAGGCCCAGGCCAAGTCCAACCCGAAGGGCTCCTCCGCCTCCGGCACCCACGGCGGCAAGGGCTCGGGCGGCGGCGGCAAGAGCACGACCAAGCCCGGCGGCTCCTCCGGCGGCTCCTCGCGCAACAACGGCGGCAGCAGCGGAAGCGGCGGCTCCGGCAAGGCCGATGAGGGTTCTGGTTCCTGCCCGATCAACAACAGCTTCACACCCGGCACCAAGGTGCTCATGGCCGACGGCTCCACCAAGCCGATCGAGAAGGTCAAGCCCGGCGACAAGGTCAAGGCGACCGACCCGAAGACAGGCGAAACCCGTGTGGAGACGGTCACCGCCGCTATCAAGGGCGACGGCGTCAAGCACCTGGTGAAGGTCGCCATCGACACCGATGGTGAGCGCGGCTCGAAGACTGCCGAGGTCACCGCGACCGACGGCCACCCCTTCTGGGTTCCTGAGCTCAGCGAATGGATCGACGCCACCGACCTTCAGTCCGGCCAGTGGCTCCGGACCAGCGCCGGCACCCTCGTCCAGATCACGGCGATAGAGCGCTGGACCAACCAGCGGGCGACCGTCCACAACCTGACGGTGGCCAACCTCCACACGTACTATGTGCTCGCAGGCACCACCTCGGTCCTGGTGCATAACTGTGGTTGGAGCGAGCTCGCTGATTATCGTGCTCGGGAAGGAATGCCTGCCCGTGGCAGTTCGAGCGGGAATCCCGACGACGATACGTTCACTGCTGCGCGTCTCCAGGTAGGCGGGCAAGTCTTCTTCGGGCGGAACGCGCATGGCAGGCCGATAAATATCCGGGTTAACGCTCAGACGAAGACCCATGCTGAAGCGGATGTATTTCAGCAGGCGAAGGATGCGGGAGCGACTGGAACCCGAGCGGTCCTGCATGTGGACCGAGACTTCTGTAGGGCGTGTGGTGCGACAGGAGGAGTTGGTTCGTTGATGCGCGGCCTAGGTGTCGATGAATTGCTTGTCCATACGCCATCCGGAATGTTCACTATCAATGCAGTTCGACGACCGTCGACACCAAGACCGTTGGGGTAGACCGCTGTGATCAGGTTGGCAGGAGATAGTCGAGTCGGTTCCAAAACGCGAGACTGGGAAGTCGACAATCCCACACTGGAGCGGATCTCCGAATCGATTGTGGATCTCGATGGACATCGGCGCACCGAGACTTCCGTGACAGAGGATGATCCTTTTCGCTATCTTTCCATTGCGGGTGGACCCGACCTTTACCTGGTTACGGGAGAGTTGGAGGATGGAGAGATCCTTCAGCTAAAGGAACCTGACTCCGGTTCGCAGGAAGTGAGCCTCGTGTGCGGAGGGCAGCTGGGCGTCTTTGAGCGGTCTGACTTGGTGACACAAGAGCTAGCAATCAGAGCGGTCTCAGATTTCCTGAATGGCTTCCCTGGAGGACTCGGGGCCAGCTGGTCTGTGGAATAGAAACATTGCCGGGGAGTGCCTGGACGCACTCCCTGGCAATGTTTGTTGCGGGGCAGCTGGAGGGTTTGACGGCAACGGTGACGGCAACGTCAGCGGACGGCTGCTGTGGCGAGTGGGTCGTCACGGTGGTCGTCGGGCCGGCTGAGGGCGTCGCCGGGAGTCCCCGAGGACACAGCCGCAGAGACTCCCCGTGTTTGGCTCGGCTACGCCATGCTGTCGTCGTCGCCCTGACCGCGGATGGCGTCAACGTCCTCGCGGGCGAGTACGTGAACTCGGGCACCCCGACTGACGGCGATGCGGTGCACGGTGGCCAATGCCTCGGCGAGCTGAACCGCCAGCAGATGCAGTACAGGCCACCACGCCCAGCCCGCAACCCCAGCCAACGGCCATGGCGTACCGCCGAAGCGGTGTCTAGCTAGCTAGTCCCAGGTGATGTCTGACGTTCTGGTCCCAGGTGATGCTTGACGGTGGGCCTAGACAACATCGGAAACGTCTCGGGGTTTGTTCGCTTTGACGTTGCGGACCGGGACGTCGGTGGTGCGCTTGATGACCCGGACCTGGCCGTCCAGCTCGACGGTGATCGTCGA
>NZ_JBFBAS010000033.1:0-66857 GCF_040682335.1 Streptomyces sp. NPDC051219 | reverse complement strand
GGCTACGCTCGCGATCCCGGCGTCCCGGCAGGCCCGGGCAACGCGGACAGCGATTTCGCCTCGGTTGGCGATGAGCACCTTGCGCACGATGGCTCCCTCCTTGAAACAAGCTGAGTTTAGGGACTGCCGACACGACCTTTCGACCCGTCCCCAAGGGTGAGCTTGCCCACACGGAGTGTGATTCGAGGCTCGCTCGAGTGGCGAAATCCCTTGTCGCACCACGGTACGCCGGGTTCTTCAACTGCACAGTAACCTCAGAGTGTGGCCAAGGTCTCTGTCAGGCGGCCCCGCGGCGACGCACCATTCTTTGTGGAGTCCCTACGAATGGCCGAATGATTCTTTGCCCCACGCAGACCCCTTGTCCCGAGGTTTACCCGTTAGTAGCGTGCGCGATGGCGAACGTACTAGCAGTAACAGCAAGAGGGGTGGGGCGTCGTGGCACGCAGACCGGTGGCTGTCGTGGCCGCCATCGTGCTCTTCGGCGAGGCCGTGGGCCTCGCTTTCGTCCACTGGATCCTCGGGCGGGTCGTCGACAGCCAGTCGATGTCGATGGCCGGGCTCGATTCGAATGTCATGTCTGCGTCCACCTGGGTGCTGGGCGGGGTCATGGGCCTTTTCCTGGCCGGCTGCGGGCTGGTGCTGCTCCTGGCGGGGCTGAGGGACCGGGCACCGGGCCGGTTCGGCAGGATCCTGCTGATCAGCTGCGCCATCACACACGGCGTACTGGGCGCGCTGACGGTCGGTCTGGTCGGCTGGTCCGCCTTCGCCTTCATGATGGTGGTCCTGGGCCTGGTCGTACTGTCGCTCCTGGCGTACGGGAAGCGGGACAGGACCGGGAGCGGTGTCCAGGACACGCCCCCGTTGGTCCCGGGCGAGCAGCCGCCGCCCGGCCCGCCGGCCGCGCCGGCCTCCGCCTGACCCGGCCGGTCGCGGCCAGGTCAGCGGCGCCTGAGGCCCATGTGGCCTCAGGCCCGTGTTGCCCTCATCCGGCCCTCAGGCCCGTTCCGGACCTCACGCCCACAAGTCGGTGATCGACACGTCCAACTCGCTCAGCAGTCTGCGCACCAGCGGCAGGGACAGGCCGATGACATTGCCGTAGTCGCCCTCGATCCCGTCCACGAAGGGCGCCGAGCGGCCGTCCAGGGTGAAGGCACCGGCGACGTGGAGTGGTTCCCCGCTCGCGACGTAGGCGGTGATCTCTGCGTCCGTCGGCTCGCCGAACCGGACGGTGGTGGACGCCGTCGCGGAGACGTGGCGACCGGTGACCGTGTCGATCACGCTGTGCCCCGTCTGCAGTACGCCTGCACGGCCCCGCATCGACTTCCAGCGGGCTGTGGCCTCCTCGGCGTCGGCCGGCTTGCCCAGCGCCTCTCCGTCCAGCTCCAGCACCGAGTCGCAGCCGATCACCAGCGCCCCGGCGGCCTCGGGCCGCGCGGCGACCACGGCGGCCTTCGCCTCGGCGAGGACCCGGGCAAGTTCGCCGGGGGTGGGCGCGGTGAGCGCGTCCTCGTCCACACCGCTGACGATCACCTCCGGGGCGAGCCCCGCCTGGCGCAGCAGGTTGAGACGGGCGGGCGAGGCGGAGGCGAGCACGAGGCGACGGGCGTCAGTCATGCGGGAAGGGTAGCCAGCTGGGGACGGCGAGGCCGAATCAGCGGTCCGTGGGCTGCACGGGGCCGGGCTCAGTGCAGACCCACCGCGAACATCGCCACCAGCATCGCCAGGGCCAGCAGCAGGCCCATGCGCCGCAGCATGGCCTGCGCGTCGCGCATCTCCTCGGGCGGCTCGTTCTCCGGGTCGGACCACAGCATGGAATCGATCCTGCTGCGGGAGCGGCGGTGGCGCCTGAGTACAGGTACTCAGGCGCCACTGTGCTTACTGACTAGTTGCGCGGAGATGAACGCCCCGGCGTGCGGCCGCTACTCCGGCCAGTACGTACGGCCCCACGCCCGCGGGCCCGGCAGCGGCATCCGGCGGCGTGCGACCCGCGTCGGGGCCGCCCACTCGTCCGGAACCTCGGGCGCGCCGACGGCCGAACCGGCCAGCACCGCGGCGCGCGCCTGGACCACCGCCAGAGCGGCGGCCAGCTCCTCCGGGGTGGGGTTGCCCTTGACGACCTTGATCATGGGAGCTGCCCTTCCTAGAGGGGAATGTTGCCGTGCTTCTTCGGAGGCAAGGATTCCCGCTTTGTGCGGAGCTGACGCAGGCCCCTGACGATGTTGCGCCGCGTCTCCGACGGCATGATCACGGCGTCGACGTAGCCCCGCTCGGCCGCGGTGTACGGGTTGAGCAGGGCGTCCTCGTAGTCCGCGATCAGCTCCGCGCGGGTGGCCTCCTGATCCTCGGCGGCCGCGATGGTCCGCCGGTGCAGGATGTTCACCGCGCCCTGCGCGCCCATCACGGCGATCTGCGCGGTCGGCCAGGCGAGGTTCAGGTCGGCGCCCAGGTGCTTGGAGCCCATGACGTCGTACGCGCCGCCGAACGCCTTGCGCGTGATCACGGTGATCAGCGGAACGGTCGCCTCGGCATACGCGTAGATCAGCTTCGCACCGCGCCGGATGATGCCTCCGTACTCCTGGTCCACGCCGGGCAGGAAGCCGGGGACGTCCACGAACGTGAGCACCGGGACGTTGAACGCGTCGCACGTACGGACGAACCGTGCCGCCTTCTCCGAGGCGTTGATGTCCAGGCAGCCGGCGAACTGCATCGGCTGGTTGGCGACAATGCCCACCGGGTGGCCTTCCACCCGCCCGAAGCCGGTGACGATGTTCGGCGCGAACATGGCCTGGGTCTCGAGGAACTCGCCGTCGTCCAGGATGTGCTCGAGCACCGTGTGCATGTCGTACGGCTGGTTGGCACTGTCCGGAATGAGCGTGTCCAGCTCGCGGTCGAGGTCCGTGAGCTCGAGGTCGGCCTCCTCCGGGAAGGCCGGCGGCTCCGAGAGGTTGTTCGAAGGCAGGTACGAGAGAAGCGACTTGACGTACTCGATCGCGTCCTTCTCGTCACCCGCCATGTGGTGCGCCACCCCGGAGGTGGTGTTGTGGGTGCGGGCTCCGCCCAGCTCCTCGAAGCCCACGTCCTCGCCGGTGACCGTCTTGATGACGTCCGGCCCGGTGATGAACATGTGCGACGTCTGGTCCACCATCACCGTGAAGTCGGTGATCGCGGGAGAGTAGACCGCGCCGCCCGCGCACGGGCCGACGACCAGCGAGATCTGCGGAATCACGCCGGAGGCATGGGTGTTCCGGCGGAAGATCTCGCCGTACATGCCGAGGGCGCTCACGCCCTCCTGGATGCGGGCGCCGCCGGAGTCGTTGATTCCGATGACCGGGCAGCCGGTCTTCAGGGCGAAGTCCATCACTTTTATGATCTTCTGGCCGAAGACCTCGCCGAGCGCCCCGCCGAAGACGGTGAAGTCCTGCGAGAAGACGGCGACCGGGCGGCC
Source organism: Streptomyces sp. NPDC051219 (assembly GCF_040682335.1). Classification (NCBI taxonomy): domain Bacteria; kingdom Bacillati; phylum Actinomycetota; class Actinomycetes; order Kitasatosporales; family Streptomycetaceae; genus Streptomyces; species Streptomyces sp. NPDC051219. Next base: position 63,412 of record NZ_JBFBAS010000033.1, on the reverse strand, counting down.
GTCGACCGTGCCGTAGCCGGTGACGACGCCGTCTCCGTACGGACGGGTCTTCTCCAGGCCGAAGCTGGTGGAGCGGTGCCGGGCGAACTCGTCCAGCTCGACGAACGAACCCTCGTCCAGGAGCAGAGCGACCCGCTCACGGGCCGTCAGCTTGCCTTTGGCATGCTGCTTCTCCACGGCGCGCTCGGAGCCCGCATGCGTCGCTTCGTCAATGCGGCGTTGCAGATCCGCGAGCTTTCCCGCGGTTGTGTGAATGTCTACATCGCGCTTGGCGATCTCGGACTCTGACATCGGGATGCGGCTCCCTGCCTGGTCAACCGGATGGCTACTGACACGTAGCGTATCGGCGTGCATGGCGCTCGGCAGTGCGTCGTTTGCCACACCTAATGTGGCTTGCATGACGCCCCAGGATGCTCCAGACAACCGCTGGTCCAACCTCGACCGGCCGCCCCTGAACGCCACCGCGCTGCGCCGCGCCCTGCTACGGCCGGACGGGCTGTGGACCTCCCTGGACGTCGTCCAGACCACCGGCTCCACCAACGGCGACCTCGCCGCGCGGGCGGAACAGACCCCCGAGGGCGCCGTCCTGGTGGCTGAGGAGCAGACGGCGGGCCGGGGCCGCCTCGACCGAAACTGGTCGGCGCCCGCCCGGTCCGGGCTGTTCTTCTCCGTACTGCTCAAGCCCTCGGACGTACCGGTCGAACGGTGGGGCTGGCTGCCGCTGCTCGCGGGAGTCGCCACCGCCTCGGCCCTTTCGCGGGCGGCGGGCGTCGACACCGCCCTCAAGTGGCCCAACGACGTGCTGGTCACTGTGGAGGGCGAGGAGCGCAAGGCCGGCGGCATCCTCGCCGAGCGGGCCGGCGGCGCCGGGGGAGGCGTCGTCCTCGGCATCGGGGTCAATGTGACGCTGAGCAACGAGGAGCTGCCGGTGCCCGGCGCGGGCTCGCTGGTGCTGGCGGGCGCGGTCTCGGTGGACCGGGATCCCCTGCTGCGGGCGGTGCTGCGGTCGCTGGAGCAGTGGTACGGCGACTGGCGCGAGGCCGGGGGCGATCCGGACCTCAGCCGGTTGCAGGAGTCCTACGCGGCGGGCTGCGCGACGCTGGGCCGGACCGTACGGGCCGATCTGCCGGGCGGGCGGTCGGTGACCGGTGAGGCGGTGGCCGTGGACGCGGACGGGCGGCTCGTCCTCGCGACCGGCGACGGGATGCAGGAACCGGTCGGGGCGGGGGACATTGTGCATCTGCGGTCCGTTGACTCATGAGACGGTCGCGAGAAGGCCGTGAGACGGAGGAGTGAGCTACGGCACACCTGCCGTATGGTTTAGACGATCCGCGACAGATCGGCAGGGCAGTGCGCAGGGAACGGGCAGGAGGCGGTAGGTGACCGTCGATGACACGGGTTCCGATGCAGGCGCGCCCTCTCCCGGCGGAAATGGCAGCAGTGGCGGCAGCGGCGGTAGCAGTAGTGGCGGTAGCAGCAGTGGCGCCATCGGCAGCGATCAGCACCCGCCGCACCACGCCGTCGACCACACGGTCGAGCCGACCGCCGACCCGCTCGCCATCCGCCTCGAACAGCTGATCCTGGGCGCCGAGCGCCGCTACACCGCCTTCCAGGCCGCCCGCACGGCCGGCGTCTCGATGGAGCTCGCCTCCCGCTTCTGGCGGGCCATGGGCTTCGCCGACATCGGCCAGGCCAAGGCGCTCACCGAGGCGGACGTGCTCGCCCTGCGACGGCTCGCCGGTCTGGTGGAGGCGGGGCTGCTCAGCGAGCCGATGGCCGTGCAGGTCGCCCGGTCCACCGGGCAGACCACCGCCCGGCTGGCGGAATGGCAGATCGATTCCTTCCTGGAGGGGCTGACCGAGCCCCCGGAGCCGGGTATGACCCGAACCGAGGTCACCTACCCGCTGGTCGAGCTGCTGCTGCCGGAGCTGGAGGAATTCCTGGTCTACGTCTGGCGGCGGCAGCTGGCGGCGGCGACCGGCCGCGTCGTCCAGGCCGCCGACGACGAGGAGATGGTCGACCGCCGGCTCGCGGTCGGCTTCGCCGACCTCGTCGGCTTCACTCGGCTGACGCGGCGGCTGGAGGAGGAGGAGCTCGGCGAACTGGTCGAGGCCTTCGAGACCACGGCGGCGGACCTGGTCGCCGCGCACGGCGGCCGGCTCATCAAGACCCTCGGCGACGAGGTGCTGTTCGCGGCGGACGACCCGGGCACGGCAGCGGAGATAGCGATGCGGCTCATCGAGACGATGAGGGACGACGAGACCATGCCCGAGCTGCGCGTCGGCATAGCGTTCGGGACGGTCACGACCCGGATGGGCGACGTCTTCGGCACGACCGTGAACCTGGCCAGCAGGCTCACCTCGATAGCGCCGAAGAACGCGGTGCTGGTGGACGGCGCGCTCGCCGAGGAACTGGGCCGTACGGGCGACGCGCCGGTCTCCGAGGCGGAGGCCGCCGCGGAGGCCGAGCTGGCCGAGAAGGCGGGCGAGGAAGCGCCCGGCTACCGCTTCGCGCTCCAGCCGATGTGGCAGCGGCCGGTACGTGGCCTGGGCGTCGTGGAGCCCTGGAGGCTGACCCGCCGTACGGAAGCCTGACCCCGCCGCCCCCCGGAAGGGGGGCGGCCTATGATCCCGGTCAACGATCGTTAACCGGGAGGGCGTCATGAGCGAGCAGCGGTTCGGGGAGTTCGTCGTCGTACGGCGGCACGAGCAGGGGCATGTCGCCGAGCTCGTGCTCGACCGGCCCAAGGCCATGAACGCCGTGTCCACCGAGATGGCGAGGTCGATCGGCGCCGCGTGCGACGCGCTCGGCGCCGACCGGGACGTGCGCGTCACTGTGCTGACCTCCACCCATGAGCGGGCCTTCTGTGTCGGTGCCGACCTCAAGGAGCGCAACTCCCTCAGCGATGCCGAACTGGTGCGGCAGCGGCCCACGGCCCGTGGCGCCTACACCGGCGTACTCGAACTGCCGATGCCGACCGTCGCCGCCGTGCACGGGTTCGCCCTCGGTGGCGGGTTCGAGCTGGCCCTGGCCTGCGATCTGATCGTGGCCGACCGTACGGCCGTCGTCGGACTGCCGGAGGTGTCGGTCGGCGTGATCCCCGGCGGTGGCGGTACGCAGTTGCTGCCCCGGCGCGTGGGAGCCGCCCGGGCGGCCGAGCTGGTGTTCACCGCGCGACGGGTGGCGGCGGACGAGGCGCGCGGGCTGGGCCTGGTAGACCAGCTGGTGGACGAGGGCCGGGACCGGGACGAGGCGCTGGCTCTCGCCGCGCGTATGGCGGGGAACTCCCCGGTGGGACTGCGGGCCGCCAAGCGGGCGCTGAGGCTGGGCCACGGGCTGGACCTGCGGGCGGGTCTGGAGGTCGAGGACGCGGCGTGGCGGTCGGTGGCCTTCTCCGGCGACCGGGCCGAGGGCGTGGCCGCGTTCAACGAGAAGCGCAAGCCGCAGTGGCCGGGTGAGTGACCGGGCTTCGGCCTGATGCGGCCGGCGTGACGGAGGGGACATGTCGGGTGCGATTACCGATGGTGACCGTGACGCTCCGTATCGCAGCCGGGGCGAGCGACCGTATGGACCGTCAATCGTCCCAAACGCGGTAAAACTCCCTAACCTGGGGTGATGGGTGTTGACGGGCGGCTGCGAGCGGTGGTGGACCTGGCGCAGGCCATGGCGGCGGCGCACACTCCGCGTGAGTCCGTGCACGCGGCCGCGCGCGGGGCCCGCCTCGCCATGGACGGCTCCTTCGCGGCCATTTCGACCTGGGAGCGGGACCGCGGCCGGTTGCGCGTCCTGGTGAACGAGGGCGAGCGGACGCCGGGGGAGGAGGAGTTCCCCCAGGAGGAGTCGTATCCCGTGCACGACTTCCCCGAAATCACCGAGTTCCTGCACGAGAAGTGGGCCGGGGGCGGCGGGCCGCACGCCTGGGTGGAGACCGCAGAGGGCGAGCGGATCGGCGCCGGTCCCTACTGTCATCAGCGTGTCGCCGCACTGCGCCGGCGCGGGCGCGGCAGCTGCGTGGTGGCGCCGATCGTGCTGCACGGCAGGGCATGGGGGGAGCTGTATGTCGCCCGCCCCACCGGGAAACCGGCCTTCGGCGTCGCGGACGCGGATTTCGCTACGGTCCTGGCCGCTGTCGTCGCGGCCGGGCTCGCGCAGACCGAGCGCCTGGAGGAGGCGCGCCGGCTCGCCTTCACCGACCCGCTCACCGGGCTCGCCAACCGGCGGGCCGTCGACATAAGGCTCGACGAGTCGCTGGAGCTGCACCGCGCGCACGGCACGGTGGTCAGCCTGATGGTGTGCGACCTCAATGGGCTCAAGCGCGTGAACGACTCCCTCGGGCACGAGACCGGCGACCGCCTTCTCGAACGCTTCGGCTCGGTGCTCTCGCTGTGCGGCGCGCGGCTGCCGGGTGCGCTGGCGGCGCGGCTGGGCGGCGACGAGTTCTGTCTGCTGTCCGCCGGGCCCCAGGCGGACGAGGTGGTCGCGGTCGCCGAGGAGCTGTGCACCCGGGCGGCCGATCTGGAGCTGGGCGAGGGCGTCGCCTGCGGGGTCGCCTCGACCGGGGACCCGATCGGGACGGTGAACTCGGCCCGCCGGCTGTTCCGCCTGGCCGACGCCGCTCAGTACAAGGCGAAGGCCGCCCGCTCGGAGAAGCCCGTGGTGGCGGGCCGTGACGGCGCGGTCGTACGCCTGGCGGACGCGCCGCCGGGCGGTACACAGGACCGCCGCCGCTTCCGCGGCCGGGGCGCCCCGCCCACCCGGCCCTGAGGGCGTGGGGGCGCCACCCGCGGTAAGGGGTCAACGCGGGGCCCACTAGTGACATGTAGCGATTCAATCCGTACGCTGCTGAATATGGATATGCACACTGTCGAGGTGGGGACGTCCGGAACCACCGCTGAGGACGTCATCGCCGTGGCCCGCGGCAACGCCCGGATCGAGCTGTCGGAGGACGCGCTCGCAGCGCTGTCCAGGGCTCGCGAGATCGTCGAGGCGCTCGCCGCCAAGCCCGACCCGGTCTACGGCGTCTCGACCGGATTCGGCGCCCTCGCCACCCGGCACATCAGCCCCGACCTGCGGGCCCAGTTGCAGCGCAACATCGTCCGCTCGCACGCTGCCGGCATGGGCCCGCGCGTGGAGCGCGAGGTCGTGCGGGCGCTGATGTTCCTGCGGCTGAAGACCGTGGCCTCCGGCCACACCGGCGTACGGCCGCACGTCGCGCAGACCATGGCCGACATCCTCAACGCCGGGATCACCCCCGTCGTGCACGAGTACGGCTCCCTCGGCTGCTCCGGTGACCTCGCGCCCCTTTCGCACTGCGCGCTCACTCTCATGGGCGAAGGTGACGCGGAGGGCCCGGACGGCGTGGTCCGGCCCGCGGGTGAGCTGCTGGCCGCCCACGGCATCGAGCCGGTCGAGCTGCGCGAGAAGGAGGGCCTCGCCCTCCTCAACGGCACCGACGGCATGCTCGGCATGCTGGTCATGGCCCTCGCCGACCTGCACAGGCTCTACACCTCCGCCGACATCACCGCCGCCCTCTCGCTGGAGGCGCTGCTCGGTACGGACAGGGTCCTCGCGCCCGAGCTGCACGCCATCCGCCCGCACCCGGGCCAGAGCGCCAGCGCCGACAACATGCTGCGGGTGCTGGCCGGTTCAGGCCTCACCGGACATCACCAGGACGACGCCCCGCGTGTCCAGGACGCGTACTCCGTGCGCTGCGCCCCACAGGTCGCGGGCGCCGGCCGGGACACCCTCGCGCACGCCCGGCTCGTCGCGGACCGCGAGCTGGCCTCCGCCGTCGACAACCCGGTGGTGCTGGCCGACGGACGCGTCGAATCGAACGGCAACTTCCACGGCGCCCCCGTCGCGTACGTCCTCGACTTCCTCGCCATCGTCGCCGCCGACCTCGGATCCATCGCCGAGCGCCGGACGGACCGCCTGCTCGACAAGAACCGATCGCACGGCCTGCCGGCCTTCCTGGCGGACGACGCCGGCGTCGACTCCGGTCTGATGATCGCCCAGTACACGCAGGCCGCGCTGGTCAGTGAGATGAAGCGGCTCGCCGTCCCGGCATCCGCCGACTCCATCCCGTCCTCGGCCATGCAGGAGGACCACGTCTCCATGGGCTGGTCGGCCGCCCGCAAACTGCGTACGTCCATCGACAACCTGACCCGGATCGTGGCGGTCGAGCTGTACGCGGCGACACGCGCCATCGAGCTGCGTACGGGCCTCACCCCCTCGCCCGCGACTCAGGCCGTCATCAAGGCCGTCCGCGCGGCGGGTGTCGAGGGCCCCGGCCCGGACCGCTTCCTCGCTCCGGATCTGGCGGCCGCCGACGCGTTCGTACGCGCCGGAAAGCTCGTTGAAGCGGTGGAGCCGGTGACGGGTCCGCTGGCCTGACTCCTGTCCGGGTCCGGCGCGGCCGGCTCGGGAGGGTCTCCTCCGGAGCGGTCGGGCCGGACCCGCCGGGTTCGGCCCGGCGTGCTCAGAGCAGGCGGGCGCGGCGCACCGAGAAGGCCACGAAGCCGGCGCCGAGTCCCAGGAAGGCCGTGCCGCCGACCAGATATGGCGTGGTGTCGACGCTGCCCGTGTCGGCGAGGGACAGCTGCTCCTCGGAGGAGATGACCTCTGCCTTCCCGGCGACGGCCTCGCCCTTTTCCGCCGTGGCGTTCGCCGAAGGGACGAACCACAGGGCGCAGAGAAGCGTGCCCGCGGCAGTGGCGGTCAGCAGCGGTCGGCGTGCGGACACGGATCGATCCCCCTTGTGGCAGCAGCGAATTGGCCGTGTGCGCCGATGCTAATGAAAGCAGCGGGTCGCGGGAAAGTCGGGGGGCCGCAGAGCCTTACGCTCCGTCGTATGACCACTTCTGAGACATCACGGTTCGTACGGCTTCGCGTGGATTTGGTGCTGGAGATTGCCGACTCCGACGCGCTCACCGGCGCCGCGCTCGAACGCATCGCGCAGGACGAGTTCATGCCCGACGAAGAACGGGCGCATGCCGAAGCGGCCGTCCGGGAAGACGAGGCCGAGGCACTCGCGTACCTCGTGGACCCCTTCGATCTGGTCAGCGAGGTGCCGGGAGTGGACCTCGCACAGGCGTCCTGGAGCAGCGAGCCGGTCGAGTACGACCCCGACTCCGTCGAGTGGGACCTCGACGAGGAGGATGGGGACGAGGAAGCGGACGGCGGCCGGTCCTAGCGCAGGAGTTGGGGCGGCCTCGTCCCGGACGGCCGGGCGTCGGCGCGGCCGTCCGGGACCGTCCCGCGTGAGTGGTGTTGCCCACATCCGCAACTCATGCGGAACGGGCGGGGCCGTTCTGGCGTTGTAAAGCATTGGCAGGGAAGTGCTGTCCTGGCGGTCCTGCCCCGGGGTTTGGGGATTCGGCAACGATGGAGAAGCGTGTGATCACGGACAGCAAGCGGCGCAAAGGTCTGATGGCCGCGTCCGCACTGCTCGGCGGCGTCCTGGTGCTCTCGGCGTGCAGTGGCGGCGCCGACGACGGCAAGGGCGGCGGCGACAGCTCGAAGAAGTCACAGGCGCAGGTGGACGAGGCGGCTGCGAAGGACGCCTCGCAGGCCCGAATAGCGATCACCCCGAAGGACGGCGCCACCAACGTCGGCATCAACACTTCCACGAAGGTCACCGTCAGCGACGGCACGCTCACCAAGGTCGAGCTCAAGACCTCGGCCGGCGAGGCAGTGGCCGGCACGCTCGCGGCGGACGGCAAGAGCTGGGCGCCGGACACCAGGCTGCAGCGGGCCACGAAGTACGTGCTGTCCGCCACGGCCAAGGACTCCGAGGGCCGAGAGGCCCACGAGAACGGCTCCTTCACCACCGTCTCGCCCGACAACAGCTTCATCGGCAACTTCACGCCGGAGGACGGCTCCCAGGTCGGCGTGGGCATGCCGGTGTCGATCAACTTCGACAAGGCGATCACCGACAAGAAGGCCGTGCAGTCCGCGATCACCGTGAGCTCCAGCTCCGGCCAGGAGGTCGTCGGCCACTGGTTCAACACGCAGCGCCTGGACTTCCGTCCCGAGCAGTACTGGCAGGAGAACTCGACCGTCACCCTGAAGCTGGCGCTCGACGGCGTCGAGGGCGCCGACGGTGTCTTCGGCGTGCAGCAGAAGACGGTCACCTTCCAGATCGGCCGCAACCAGGTCTCCATCGTCGACGCCAAGGCGAAGACGATGACCGTCACGCAGGACGGCAAGACGGTCCGGACCATCCCGATCTCGGCCGGCTCACCGGAAAACCCGACGTACAACGGTCAGATGGTGATCTCCGAGAAGTTCAAGGAGACCCGGATGAACGGCGCCACCGTCGGCTTCACGGACGACGACGGCAAGGGCGAGTACGACATCAAGGACGTGCCGCACGCCATGCGGCTGTCCAACTCGGGCACGTTCATCCACGGCAACTACTGGGGACCGGACTCGATCTTCGGCAGCGCCAACACCAGCCACGGCTGCGTGGGCCTGAACGACGTCAAGGGCGCGGGCGACCCCGGCCAGCCGGGCGCCTGGTTCTACAACAACTCGATCGTCGGTGACCTGGTCGTCGTCCAGAACTCCCCGGACAAGACCATCAAGCCGGACAACGGTCTCAACGGCTGGAACCTGAGCTGGGCGGAGTGGAAGGCCGGCTCGGCGGTCTGACCCCCGGGTTCTCCTCAACTCCTCGTACGACGAAGCTCCGCACCACGGCGGCGGCACCTCTCGCGGGTGCCGCCGCCGTCGTTCTCTCACCCCGCTCTCACCCGGGCCTTATCTCCTCATCACGGGCGGCCCCTAGCTTCACGCCCATGTTCTTCACGTATCTCAGGCGCGAGTTGCGCCGCCGCCGGAAGGCGGCCCTCGTCGTCGCCTCCGGGCTCGCGCTGGGCATCGCCCTCGTCATCGTCGTCAGTTCGGTCTCGTCCGGCATGGAGCAGGCGCAGGGCAAGGTGCTGCAGTCGCTGTACGGGCTCGGTACGGACATGACCGTCACCAAGGCCGCGGCCCCGCCCGGCGAGAACGACACCACACGCAAACCGCGCTTCGAGTTCGGCGCCAAGGACAGCGACGACGACACGGAACAGAGCAGCGACCTCGTGATGGTGCAGGGTTTCCAGACCCTGGCCGCCGCAACGGTCGCGCAGGTCGGCAAGCAGGACGGCGTCGCGGACGCCGTCGGCGGACTGAGCCTTCAGGTGATGAAGGTCAACGGACAGTTCAAGCGCGGCGAGTTCAAGCAGGCGCAGCCCGCCCCCGGCGGAAAGCCTGGCCAGACCGGCGGCACGGGCGGCGAAGTACGCGGCGGTGGCGCCGCGTTCGACGTCAACTCCTTCACCGTGTACGGAACGGACGTGACCCGCCTCGGGCTCGGCCCGCTGACCTCCTCCCAGATCACCTCTGGGCGCACGTTCGCGAGCACCGAAACCGCCGCCAAGGTGGCCGTCGCGGACAGCGCGTACGCCAAGGAGAAGAAGATCGAGGTCGGCTCCACGGTCACCGTCTCCGGCACCAAGCTCAAGGTGATCGGCATCGCTACGGCCGACAGCGGAGATGCGGCCGCCAACCTCTACATCCCGCTGAAGCAGGCCCAGACCCTCGCCGACGCCAAGGACAAGGTCACGACGGTCTACGTCAAGGCCGCCGACTCGCAGCAGATCGACAGCGTCAAGTCGACCATCCAGAAGAACATTTCGGGGACCACGGTCACCACCGCCTCCGACCTCGCCGACACCGTCTCCGGCTCCCTTTCCACCGCCTCCGACCTCGCCGCCAACGTCGGCAAGTGGCTTTCCTTCGCGGTACTGGCCGCCGCCTTCCTGGTGGCCGGACTGCTCACCTCCGCGGCGGTCAGCCGCCGGGTGCGGGAGTTCGGCACGCTCAAGGCGCTGGGCTGGAAGAGCGGCCGGGTCACCCGCCAGGTCGTCGGGGAAGCCCTGGTCAACGGGCTGCTCGGCGGCGCGCTCGGCATCGCCGTCGGTCTCGCCGGTGCGTATGCCGTCACGGCCCTCAGCCCCACACTCACCGCCGAGATCGGGTCCTCGGGCGGCGGCCCGGGCGCCGCGCCCGGCGGCCTGGCCATGGCAGGCCCCGGCCGGCAGGCAGCCACCAAGGCGCTGGACATCGCGCTCGGCGCGCCCGTCTCGGTCACCACCATCGTCCTGGCGGTCGGCCTCGCCGTCGCGGGCGGACTCGTCGCCGGCGCTTTCGGCGGCTGGCGTGCCTCCCGGCTGAGCCCCGCGGACGCGCTGCGGCGCGTCGAGTAGCAGCCGCGGGTCCCCCAATTCGTCAATGTAAAGCAGGAGTTGACCCACCATGTACCAGCTCAGCGGCGTCACCAAGCGCTACCGGCGCGGCAAGGCCACCGTCGACGCCCTCGCCGGTGTAGACCTGATCATCGAGGACGGCGGCCGGCTCGTCATCCAGGGCCCCACCGGCGGTGGCAAGTCGACCCTCCTTCAGATGCTCGGCGGCCTCGACCGGCCGACGGCGGGCACCGTCGAGCTCGACGGTGTGGACCTCGCCCGGCTCAGCGAGGCCCGGCTCACCAAGGTCCGTGCCCAGAACATCGGCTTCGTCTTCCAGAGCTTCAACCTCATCCCGACGCTGACCGCGCAGGAGAACGTCGAGACGGCCCTCGTGCCGCTCGGCGTCAAAGCCGCGGCGCGGCGCGAGCGGGCGGCCGAGGTGCTCGCATCGGTCGGGCTGGGGGAGCGTTTGAGTCATCTTCCCGGCGAGATGTCCGGCGGTCAGCAACAACGCGTCGCGATCGCCCGGGCCCTGGTGAAACGGCCGAAGGTACTGCTGGCCGACGAACCGACCGGCAATCTCGACGAGTCGATGCGCGACGAGATAGTCGAACTGCTGGAAGGGCTGTGGAAGGAGTACGGGCTGACGTTCGTCATGGTCACCCACGACAGTGCGATCGCGCGCCGCGCGCCGCGCCTCGCCACCATCCGGAAGGGCAAAGTGGCTATTGCCGACAATGTGGACGCCTGACATCAGCCACCCCAACCGGTCTCATCCGGAACCCTATTGAGCAAGAGTTAGCCCCCCGACATACTGCGTATGCCGGGGGGCGGTCCACGTTCCCCGCGCGAGAAGCTTCTTTCATCTCCAGGGGGAGACTTGCGCAGACAACTGAAGAAGGCGGGTACGGCCACCGTCGCCGCAGCCGCCGCGGTGGCGCTGGCGGCGGGTATGACCACCCCGTCCGCAGCGGCGCCGTCGCCGGAGTCCGCAGGAAAGGCGACCGGTGACCGGGCCGCGCTCGCGGGCAAGCAGCGCATCACGCTGATCACCGGCGACCGCGTCGTCATCGACGCCAAGGGCCGGCCCGTAGGCCTCGAACGCGCCAAGGGACGCGAGCACATACCCGTGAAGGTCCAGCGCGGCAACGGGCACACCAGCGTCGTGCCGTTCGACGCGCAGCGCCTGATCAGCAGCGGCAAGCTGGACGCGCGGCTCTTCGACATCACCGAGCTGTCCAAGCCCGAGAACCGCAAGGCCCAGCGCAGCGGTCTCAAGCTGATCGTCGGATACAAGGGCGCCGCCGCCCCGGCCGCGAAGGCCGAAGTCCACGACGCCGGCGGCACCAAGGTCCGCCGGACCCTGAACTCGCTGAACGCCGAGGCTCTCAGCACGCCCCACGAGGACGCGGGCGCCGTATGGGAGGCGCTCACGAGCGAGCAGCGCGGCAGTGCGTCACGCACCACCGCCTCCGGGGTCGCCCGGGTGTGGCTGGACGGTGTCCGCAAGGCCAGCCTCGACAAGAGCGTCAAGCAGATCGGTGCCGACAAGGCATGGGCCGCCGGATACGACGGCAAGGGCGTGAAGATCGCCGTCCTCGACACCGGTGTCGACGCCACCCACGCGGACCTCGCGGGCCAGGTGGTCGGCGAGAAGAACTTCACGTCCGCCACCGACGCCAAGGACCACTTCGGACACGGCACCCACGTCGCCTCCATCGCCGCCGGCACCGGCGCGAAGTCGGGCGGCAAGTACAAGGGAGTCGCACCGGGCGCCAAGCTGCTCAACGGCAAGGTGCTCGACGACGGTGGCTCCGGCGACGACTCCGGCATCCTCGCCGGTATGGAATGGGCTGTGGCCCAGGGCGCCGACATCGTCAACCTCAGCCTCGGCGGCCTCGACACCCCCGAGACCGACCCGCTCGAGGAGGGCGTCAACAAGCTCTCCGCCGAGAAGGGCACCCTGTTCGCCATCGCGGCGGGCAACGACGGCGAGTTCGGGCCCGGCACGGTCGGCTCCCCTGGCAGCGCGGACGCCGCGCTCACCGTCGGCGCCGTCGACGACAACGACAAGCTGGCCGAGTTCTCCAGCACCGGCCCCCGCGTCGGCGACAGCGCCATCAAGCCGGACGTCACAGCGCCCGGCGTGGACACCACCGCGGCAGCCGCACCCGGCAGCGTCATCGACCAGGAGGTCGGCCAGAACCCGCCCGGCTATCTGACCATCTCCGGTACGTCGATGGCGACCCCGCACGTCGCGGGCGCCGCGGCCCTGCTCAAGCAGCAGCACCCGGAGTGGAAGGGTTCGGAGCTCAAGGGCGCCCTGGCCGCATCCACCAAGCCCGGCGCGTACACCCCGTTCCAGCAGGGCAGCGGCCGGATCGCGGTCGACCAGGCGCTGACGCAGACGGTCGTCGCCGAGCCGGTGTCGGTCAGCTTCGGCCTGCAGCAGTGGCCGCACACCGACGACGCCCCGGTCACCAAGAAGGTCACGTACCGCAACCTGGGCAAGGAGGCCGTCACCCTCGACCTCGCGGTCACGGCCCTCAGTCCCAACGGCAGCCCCGCACCCGCGGGCTTCTTCACCCTCGGCACCCAGCAGATCACCGTCCCCGCGGGCGGCACCGCCGACGCGGAACTGACCAGCAACACCAAGCTGGGCACACTCGACGGTTCCTACAGCGCCTACGTGGTGGCGACGGGCGGCGGCCAGACCGTGCGCACGGCAGCCGCCGTCGAGCGCGAGGTCGAGTCGTACGACGTGACGCTCAAGCACATCGGTCGCGACGGCGCTCCGGCCAAGTTCTACGGAACGACCCTCGCCGGTCTGTCGGGCGGCGCCGCCGGTACGCGGTTCGACCCGTACAACGAGTCCGGCACGGTCACGGTCCGCGCCCCCAAGGGCGGTTACCTGCTCGACGCCGCCGTCATCGCGGACCCGGAGGACATCAAGAAGGGCGCGGACTGGATCGCCCAGCCCAAGCTCGCCGTCGCGGCGAACACCACGGTCACGATCGACGCCCGGACCGCCAAGCCGGTGGACATCACCGTTCCCGACGCGACGGCGAAGTCCGCGTTCGCGGCGCCGTTCTACTCCCTCGAGGCGGGGGAGGAGGGCTCGTTCGGCTTCGGCTGGTGGCTCGACACGTACGAGAACTTCCGCACCAAGCACCTGGGCCCGCAGATCACCGACGGGTCGCTCTTCCAGCAGTGGGACGGCCACTGGGCGAAGGGCGGCTCCGAGTACCACGTGGTCCTCGGCTCCAAGGTGAAGCAGCTCGCCACCGGCTACACCAAGCACCTCAAGGCGGCCGATCTGGCCACGGTGAAGGCTCGGCTCGGCACCTCGGTCGCCGGCAAGACGGGCGCGGTCGGCGCGCTGGGCGAGCTGCCGGAGAGCGACGGCGGCTCGGGGATCATCTTCCCGCGGAAGCTTCCCGCCACCGTGACGCTGTACCTGTCGACCGCGGACAAGGTCAGCTGGAGTCTGGACTTCGAGCAGTACGGGGACAAGGACGCCGAAGGCTTCCCGGTGACCGAGGCGAGCTACTCGCTCGGCTCGTCGCGGGTCTACCTGCCGGGCAAGAGCTACACGCAGACGTTCAACGTCGGTGTCTTCGGCCCGCGCGTCGACGCGTCCTTCGGACTGTTCCGCGACGGCAACAACATCTACGGCTTCCTGCCGTTGTTCGCCGACGGGAACAACCAGCCCGGCGGCTCGCAGTACGCCTCCGTCACCACGGTTCTCTCCCGCAACGGCGTCAAGGTGGGCGAGAACAAGGACCCGCTGCAGGGCGGTGCCGAGTTCGCCGTTCCGGCCGGTGACGCCGCATACCGGCTGACCACGTCGGTCCGTCGCAACGCGACGCTCTCCAAGGTCTCCACCCGGATCGACTCGAGCTGGACGTTCCGCTCCAAGAAGGTGAGCGGCGAGGTGCAGCTCCCGGCCTCCACCGTCCGCTTCGGCCCGACTCTCGCCATGGACAGCACCTCCGCGGCGGGCAGGACGGTCGCGGTTCCGCTGACCGTCCAGGGCGCGGCGAAGGGTGCCAACCTCAAGTCGCTGGCCGCGTACGTCTCGTACGACTACGGCAAGACCTGGAAGAAGCTGACCGTCAGCAACGGCAAGGTCAGCGTGAAGAACCCCGCGGCGGGCAAGGCGGTCTCCCTCCGCGCGGTCGTCACGGACAAGCAGGGCAACACCGGTTCGGTGTCCGTCTACAACGCGTACCTCGCGAAGTAGCCGCCGGAACGTGAACGACCAGTGGCCCGCCGGAGCACACGCTCCGGCGGGCCACTGCGCGTGGGGCACTATTGTCTGAGGCTTTCACTTCGAGGTGACGTGCCGGTGGGGGCGGGTGCAGATCCCGGCCCTCGTCACTGGCCCACCCTTCCGTCGACGCACTCGCGCAACAGGTCGGCGTGCCCGCAGTGACGGGCGTACTCCTCGATCCTGTGCACCATCAACTCCCGCACCGCGACCTGGTCCTTCCCCACCCGCTCGCCCAGATCCGGGTGCTCGGCCAGCGCGGCGTCGGTCGCGGCCTGCTCGCGCTCCAGATCGGCGTACGCGGCGTCGACCACGGCCTGCTCCGCGACAGCTCCGTTGAAGTCCGCGTCCTTCTCGCCGTAAAGCTTCGGCAGCGGGTCACCGTCCGTGATCCAATTGCGCCAGTCCCGTTCCACTTCCGCGAGGTGCCGAACCAGGCCGAGCAGCGACAACGTCGACGGCGGAACCGACCGCCGGGCCAGTCGCTCCGCATCCAGACCCTCGCACTTCATCCGCAACGTCATGCGGTAGCCCGTCAGGAAGTCCAGCAGCGTCGCCGGCTCGCCCTCCGGACTGGCCCCGTCTTTGTTGCGGGGGTCATCGTCCGGATCGGCCCACATGTCGGGGTAGACCGTTGCCTGACTCCATCGCGCGGGTTGATCAATCATGCGTCGCATGATCGTGTGTAACGGCCCGAGCTCGCTACTGAGTTTTCACTTTCGCGGTGGCGTCAGGATCAGGCACCGGTCTCGGCGACGAGGCCCTCCAGCAGGCCAGGCCGGTACTGCATCCGCTTCGGTCGGGTGCGGGTCAGACCGCACCCATCAGGATGCTCATACATCAGGACTACCGTTCCTCACCAGTGTGCATGGGTGAGTCTAGGACCCGCCGGTGGGTACTGGGCGCATCCCGAACGGTTTTGGATGCACTGGGTCTCCGCGTTCTCTCCCCACTCGGCGTCGGCTCTCCAGGGAGCCCCGCCTGTGGCCGTAGCGGCCTGGGGCGGCGGCGTCAGCGGCCGACGGCGTCGACGTCCGTGTCCACGCCCCAGGAGGCCAGCAACCTCAGTGCCTCCGCCGATGCCGAGCCCGGCTCGGCGTGCAAGGTGATCAGGGACTGCTCCTGGTTGTCGGGCAGCCGGAACGTCTCGTACGACAGCGTCAGCTCACCCACCAGCGGATGGCGCAGCCGCTTGATGCCGTGCCCCTTGTCCCGCACCGTGTGAGCCGCCCACAGGTTCCTGAACTCCTCGTCCTTGACCGAGAGTTCACCGACGAGAGCCGACAGCTGCGGATCGTCCGGGTGGCAGCCGGCGTCCAGCCGCAGATAGCTGACCACCTCGCACGCCTTGCACTCCCATTCGGCGTACAGTTCACGGGAGTTGGGATCCAGAAAGACCATCCGCGCCATATTGCGCTCGGCCGGCGGCAGCGCGGCGAAGTCGCCGAGGAGCGCTCGCGCCATCCGGTTCCAGGCCAGTACGTCGAGGCGCCGTCCGAGGATGTACGCCGGCACGCCGTCCATCGCGTCGATCAGCCGCTGCAGCTCCACCCGCACCTGCTGCGGGCGAACCGGCTTCTTCTTCTTGAGCTTGGGCTTGGCGAGGTGGGTGAGGTGGGCCCGCTCGGTGTCGTCGAGCCTTAGTGCCCGCGCGATCGAGTCCAGTACCTCGGCCGACACGTTGCGCCCGTTCCCCTGCTCGAGCCGCGTGTAGTACGCGACCGAGACCCCCGCCAGCTGCGCCAGCTCCTCACGCCGCAGCCCCGGCACCCGGCGGTGCCGGCCGTAACTGGGCAGCCCCACGTCCCCGGGCTGCAGCCGCGCCCGGCGGGAGCGGAGGAACTCACTCAGTTCGGCTCGCTGGTCCATGCGGCCAGTATCGCCGCTCATACGCACGGGAGCCTGACCCCAGCAGTAGTAGGACCACTGGTCGTAGGCGAAGCGG
Source organism: Streptomyces sp. NPDC051219 (assembly GCF_040682335.1). Lineage (NCBI taxonomy): Bacteria > Bacillati > Actinomycetota > Actinomycetes > Kitasatosporales > Streptomycetaceae > Streptomyces > Streptomyces sp. NPDC051219. The sequence goes on along the minus strand of NZ_JBFBAS010000033.1, from coordinate 46,962 downwards.
TGGTCTGGGTGACCGGCTCGGCTTCCTGCAGGGTTGCTCGTGCGACCGGCGCGGACCACGCCCGCCGCACCCACCCTTCCCCTTGCCAAGGAGTCTCAGGCATGTCCGCCACAACACCTCCGACGACCACTCCGACGACCACTCCGACAACCGGTGCCTCCCCCACCACCGTTGCGGCGTATGCCGCCCCGGCAGCCAAGGCGCCGCTGGAGCGCACCACCGTGCCGCGCCGCCCGGTCGGGGAGCACGACGTCCTGATCGAAATCAAGTACGCCGGGATCTGCCACTCCGACATCCACCAGGCCCGCGAGGGCTGGGGCGAGGCCATCTTCCCGATGGTGCCCGGCCACGAGATCGCCGGCGTCGTCACAGCCACCGGCCCCGCCGTGACCCGGTTCGCGGTCGGTGACCGGGTGGGCGTGGGCTGTTTCGTCGACTCCTGCGGGGAGTGCACGTACTGCAAGCAGGGCCTGGAGCAGTACTGCAGCCAGGGCGCGACGGGCACGTACAACGCCATCGACAAGAACGGCGAGCCCACGTACGGCGGCTACTCCACCCACATCGTCGTCGACGAGAACTACACCGTCCGGATCCCCGACGGTCTGTCCCTGGACGTCGCCGCCCCACTGCTGTGCGCCGGCATCACGCTGTACTCGCCGCTCGCGCACTGGCAGGCGGGCCCCGGCAAGCAGGTCGCGATCGTCGGTCTGGGCGGCCTCGGCCACATGGGCGTGAAGATCGCGCATGCGCTGGGCGCCGAGGTGACCGTACTCAGCCAGACCCTGCGGAAGAAGGACGACGGGCTGAAGCTCGGCGCCGACCACTTCTACGCGACGAGCGACCCGACGACGTTCGAGGAGCTCGCCGGCACCTTCGACCTCATCGTCTCGACGGTGTCGGCGCCGCTGGACATGGACTGCTACCTGGCACTGCTCAAGACGGACGGCACGTTCGTGAATGTCGGCGCCCCTGAGGAGCCGAACTCACTGAACATGTTCTCGCTCATCGGCGGCCGCAAGACGCTGGCGGGCTCGATGATCGGCGGCATCGCCGAGACGCAGGAGATGCTCGACTTCTGCGCGGAGCACGGACTGGGCTCCGAGATCGAGCTGATCCGTGCCGACCAGATCAACGAGGCGTACGAGCGGGTGCTCGCGAGCGATGTGCGCTACCGCTTCGTGATCGACACGGCGACGATCTGACGGCGCACAGCCCGCTGTCCACTTCTGCTGCGGGCGTCTTCGGGCACCAGGGGGCAGAGCAGCATGCCGCCCCGCGGGGATCCTCGGCCGTTCGCGATCGGTTGGACGCGCGATCGGTCGGCCGGCTGCGACCTGGCTTGTAGCTTTCCGTTGATGACTCGGCGACGGTGGACGCTCAGGGTACGACGCCGGCGATGGTCACCTGGGCGTCCTCCAAGGTCGCCGCGCACAGAGAGGCTTGGGGCAGGGGAGTGCGTCTTTACCTCGGACGTAATCGACGAGCGGGAACCGGTCGGCAAGCATCGAGGCAGCTCGACGACAGGTCGGGCCGGGGCAGCCGCCAGGCTGCATGACGACACCAGGAGAGCAGCCATGACCGCCTACGCCGTTGGCCACATCCGCCCCGAGCGGCTCAACGAGGAGATCTTCGAGTACATGGAGCGGATCCAGGCCACGCTGGATCCGTTCGGCGGGCGCTTCATCGTCCACGGCAAGACCGTGGAGGTTCTCGAGGGGCCGTGGCCCGGGACCATCGTGATGATCCGGTTTCCGGGGATGACAGAGGCCCGCGACTGGTACCTCTCGGCGGCGTACCAGGAGATCCTGCCGCTTCGCACCAAGCACATGGAAGGCGAAGTGATCCTGGTCGAAGGCGTCGACCCGGACTACGACGCCTCACAGACCGTCGCTCGGCTCAGGGAAGATACGGCAGCGTGAACCCCGGCTCGGCATAGGGCCCGCCTGCGGCGCCTCCGGGTCGAGAGGGCTCTCTGCGCCTTGGATCCGGTCCGCGTACGCCTCGGCGTCGTCGGCCGGGGTGTAACTGCCGGGTCAGCTTCCAGAAGCGGCGGGAGTTGGCGGAGACCGCGTACAGCGTCTCGAAGCCGGGTACGGGCGGCGCGGAAAGGGCTGCCCGTACGGGGTGGGCGCGCCCCCGCCCCCACCCGCCACTCAGCACCCCCGGCTTCGCAGCACATCCGCCGCGTAACCCGCGTACTCCGAGCCGAGCCGGTAGTCACCGGCCTTCCGCACCGTCAGCGAGGTCCACTCGCCGTCCTGGCGCACGCACGCCCCCTCCGCCCGCAGCCACGGCGAGTACGCGACGCGCACCGTCACCGTCCCCGCCCTCGGCACCCGTATCACCAGCTCCGCGCTGTCGCCTCGTACGACCGAGGCCGGTGCCGTGGCGAGCGGCACGGCGTCCCGCACCCGGTAGATCCGCCAGCCCGCGTCGGACCAGACCGGCTCGAGCCAGTCCGGCGCCGCCGCCACTACGGCCGCCTCCCCTTCGGCCGGGCCGTCCGGCCGGCCCGCGTGCACGACGACGTACTGGACGGCCCAGCGGTCCAGCCACGCCCGGTACGTCTCCGCGGTCAGGCTCCCGTCGTAGAAGAGACGCCCGCGCTCAACATCCAGCTGCCGGTTCCAGCCGCGCGCCATGTTCACGTACGGCGCCAGCACGGCCGCCTCCCGGTGGTTGCGGGCCGGCACCACCTCGACCCGGCCCCGTTCGGCGTCCAGCCGTCGCAGCTCCGCCAGCACCCCTTCCGTCTGCGCGGCCCAGGCAGGTATCTCGGTCGCCACCCGCACGTCGTCCATGGTCTTGTCGGCCAGCCAGAAGCAGGACACGACGAGCGCCCCGGCCAGCACGCCGCGCCGCCAGTGCCATTGCGGCCACCGCCCCGCGCGCGGCCCCGCGGACGGCCCAGTACAGGACTCCTCGCGCGGCCCCGCCGCCAGTACCGCGGCCAGCAGGACGGGCGGCCCCATGAGACCAACCAGCCGCTCCACGTTCGTGCCGATCGGCGAGGCGATCAGAAACGTCAGTACGACCCCGACCCCGTACACCGCGGACCCGAGTCGCGGCACACGCCAGTCCCGGGGCGCCGCCATGCACAGAGCCGCACACGCCAGGAGCGGCATCCACAGCTTGCCGGGGGCCATGGGCTGTTCGCCCTGAAACGGGAAGAGCACGGTCGTCGTCCCCACGACCACGAAGGGCGCCACGACGAGCGCGGCGCCCTTCCGCCACTGCCGGTCCAGGACATAGGCGGCACCGGCGACCACCAGGAACAGCCCCGCCACCGGACTCGCCATCGTCGCCAGCGCGCTGCACAGCACCGCGACCGGCAACCGCCGTCTGTACAGGAGGGCGAGGAGCCCTATCGCCACTCCCAGGGCGAAAGTCGTACGCCCCGACACGACGTTGCACCACAGTGCGGCGGAGGCGAGCAACGCAGGACACAACGGCCTGCGCAGCCCTGCCCGTACGAGGATCCTCGCCATCACCCACGACCCCGCGAGCCCGGCCGCCACCGATACGGTCCGCACTCCCAGCGCGGCCATGAGATGGGGGGTGAGCAGGCTGTAGTTGGCGCTGTGAGTGCCGCCGTACCACGACAGGTTGTACGCCGACCCGGGATGCCGCGCGGTGAATCCGGCCCACGCCAGCTGCGCGGCCAGGTCCCCGCCGCCGGTCGCGAGTTCGGCTGCCCACAGGACGTACAGCGGCACCGCCAAGCCCGTAACGATCACCGGCACCCGCCAGAACTGCCACATCCGCCAACGGCCGACCACGCCCGCGGCAGCCTCCCCGACCCCGCCGCGCGACCGCGCTACCAGACTGATCCCCACGGCCGAGACTGTAACGGGCACCACCGCACCGGCAGCGGGCCACTGGGTGAACGCCGCTGGGCACGCGGGCGCAGCACCGGTTTAGTACTAGTACAAAATGGCATTGCATCTAGTGTGAAATGCCTCTACCGTTTGGATCATGCCTGCCAAGACACCCTTGCCAGTAACGCTCACCGGCCACCACGTACGCCTCGTGCCGTTGGCGATGGATCATCTCGACGACCTCTTCGCGGCCGGTGGAGGGGACGACGAGGTCTGGCGCTGGCAGGGAGGGCCGACACCGCACGCGCGAGCAGATCTCGGCCTCAAACTCGCAGAGCTGCTCGCGTCCGCCGAGCGGGGCACGTACATACCGTTCGCCGTCATTCATCGTGCGACCGACCGTGCGATCGGCTGGACCACGTTCATGGACGTCGACGCGGCGGACGAGCGTCTGGAGATCGGCTGGACCTGGTACGGCCGCGCGTTCTGGCGCACGGCGGCCAACACCGAGGCGAAGCTGCTGCTACTGACCCATGCCTTCGAAGACTTGGGCATGGGGCGCGTGCAGCTGAAGACCGACCACATGAACCATCGCTCCCAAGCCGCCATCGCCCGGCTCGGCGCCAAGCGTGAAGGCGTACTGCGACGCCACCGCCTGCGTCCGGACGGCACATGGCGGGACTCCGTCTACTTCTCCCTGCTCGCCGACGAGTGGCCCGCCGCGAAGGCGAACCTCGGCGCCCGGCTCCGAGCCGCCAAGAACCAGGTACGGCGAGACGACGCAACCGCCTGAGAGCCGGGCCCCAGCAGGCGCAGGTCCCCGACGCCTCGTTCGCTGCGCAGCATCTCGGGGAAGAACCTCAAGGGAGGTGTCGATCCGGCCGTCGCCCGTTCGACGTAGGGGTGAGAGGCAGGGGACGTCCCCGCCCTCCCGACCGAGGAGTGACGATGCCGCGCTACCTGACGATGATCCGCATCGACGAGCAGAATGCCCCCACCGACGACCCCGGCCCCGAGTTCGAGGAGCGCATGGGCGCGCTGTTCGAGGAGATCACCAAGGCCGGGGTCATGCTGGACACGGCCGGACTCGCCCCGACCTCCGAGGGCACCCGGGTCACCTGGTCCGGTGGCAAGATCCACTACACCGACGGGCCGTTCACCGAGAGCAAGGAAGTCATCGGCGGATACTCCATCATCCAGGCCAAGGACAAGGCCGAGGCCCTGGAGTGGACCAACCGGTTCCTGCAGATCCACCCGGAGCACTGGACCGTCACCGCCGAGGTCCGTGAGATCGCCGAGGGCTGATCCGGCCACGCTTGCTCCGCGCCGGGCGGCGCGGTCCGCGCGGACTGTCGCAGGTTCTCCAGAGGTTGGGCGACAAGGTCGGACGTTCGTCAGGGCAGGCACGAATCCGATCGGGCGTGCCTGCCCGAACCGGCGATGCCGCAGTAGTTCTGGCCGAGGACGGCGAACAAGGGGCCGGGGAAGGGGCCGGGCCATCGCACCCAGAGCGCGGGTTGCGCGGAATGCGAACCCGAATGTTGATGTTGTCGCATTGGTGAGTGATTCATCCCCTGATGCCGGTTTCCTCCGATCCGAGCGGGAGATCGTCCGCGAGCGGCTGTCGGTCGAACGCGCCGGCACGAGCGCGCAGATCGCGGCACTGAGCCGTGACTACGACGGGATCGTCGAGGCGAATGCCCTGGTGGCGGTCGACGACGAGCACGACCCGGAGGGGTCGAGCACCGCCTTCGAGCGGGCCCATGTCGCCTCGTTGCTCGCGCAGGCGCGCGACCATCTGGTCGATCTGGATCGGGCGCTGGAACGGCTGGAGCGTGGGGACTACGGGCAGTGCGAGGGCTGCGGCGAGCCGATCCCGGCAGAACGCCTCGAGGTACGCCCGGCAGCGAACACCTGCGTGCGTTGCGCCGCGGCCCGCCCCCGCTGACCAGGCGGGCTCAGGTACTCCCCGCGCCTTGCCAGGTCAGACGGTGACCGGTTTCGGAGTGCGACGGTGACCGGATACGGGCCGCATCCGGTTACCTGATCGCGGGCCGACCAGCGGCTCAGCCGTCCGCCGATGCCACGCCGATGGGGCACGCCTGCCCCGTGCCGCCGATGCCGCAGTAGCCTCCCGGGTTCTTGTCCAGGTACTGCTGGTGGTACGGCTCCGCCGGCCAGAAGGTGCGGGTCTCGGCGGGGAGGATCGTCGTGGTGATCTCGCCGTGGCCCGTCCGCGTCAGCACCGGCTGGTATGCGTCCCGCGACGCCTCCGCCGCTTCCGCCTGCTCGGGGGAGTGCGTGTAGATCGCGGAGCGGTACTGGGTGCCCACGTCGTTGCCCTGGCGGAAGCCCTGGGTCGGGTCGTGGGACTCCCAGAACAGCTTCAGCAGTGCGGTGTACGAGACGACGGACGGGTCGAAGACGACGCGGACCGCCTCCGTGTGGCCGGTGAGGCCCGAGCAGACCTCCTCGTACGCCGGGTTCTCGGTGTGGCCGCCCTGGTAGCCGACCAGCGTCGTCCAGACTCCGGGTGTCTGCCAGAACTTGCGCTCGGCGCCCCAGAAGCAGCCCAGGCCGAAGTCCGCGACTTCCAGGCCCTCGGGGTACGGGCCCAGGAGCGGGTTGCCCAGGACGGTGTGGCGGGAAGGGACCTGGAACTCCGGCTCGGGCCGGCCCTTCAGGGCCTCCTCGGGGGTGGGCAGCTCGGGGGTACGGTGCAGGAACATCTGGTCTCCTCCGGGGGCGGACGTCACCTCTGACGACGTCACCTCTGACAACGTCTGGGTGGGGCGAGGGATTCCGGCCGGCCGTGGCCCGTCCCGCCGGCTGCCTCAGCCGGGAACTGGCCCAGTGCACTCCTGACCCTGCCGGCCCCTTCCACGGCCCCCCCCGCCCTCCGCCTCAGTGCGGCAGCGTCGCCGGGTTGCCGCCGTTCGCCTCGTAGCCCGCCACCGCCAGGGCCCGGTACACCGCGTACTCGGCCGCCGGGTCGCCGCTGTGCGACCACGGCAGCGCCCCCACGTATCCGTCCACGTGGCGCAGTTGGTCCATGGCCTCCGCCCACCGCTCGGAGCGGACGAGGAAGAACACCAGCAGATGGCGCACGTGCGCGAGCATCGGGTCGTCGGCGCGGGCCGAGTGCACCGCGAACAGCGCGCCCTCGACGGCGCGGGTCACCACCGCGCTCTGATAGAAGCCCTGCACCAGGTTCACTTCGGGCAGGTGCTCGTACACAGCGAACAGCGGCAGCGCCGCGAGCAGGCTGCCCTGCGGCGCGCGCGCCGCGGCCGCGTGCGTGAAGGCGTCGGCCAGCTCGCGCGAGCCGTGCCACTTCTCGCACCAGTAGTGCAGCGCCGCCAGGTGCGCGCCCATGTGTGACGGCGCGCGGTCGATGATCTTCGCCCACAGCGCCTCGAACTCCTCGCGGGGATAGCCCAGTCCGCGCGCGACGGCGAGTTCGACGATGTACGGGACGGGGTCCCCGGGGGCCAGCAGCGCCGCCTCGCGGCACACCGTACGGGCCTCCTCGAGGATGATCCGGTGGTCGTCGGCGCCGACGCCGCCCGAGGCGCGCCATGCCTGCTGCACCAGGAACTCCGCGTGCACCTGCGCCCCGCCCGCGTCCTTGGGCGCCTCCGCGCGCCAGGTCTGCAGCCAGCGGCCACCGACGCCCGGCTGCTGGGCCAGCTCGAACGCCGCCGCGCCCGCGAACGCCTGCACGCGCTGCCAGCGCGCCTCGCCGTCCTTGCCGGTCCCGGCCAGCAGCTGCGATGCGGCCCGCCAGTCCTGCGTGCGCTGCACCAGCTCCAGGACGTCCATCAGGTCCTGGTCGCGTCCGGGCACCCGGATGTCGAGCAGTTCCTGGCGTACGAAGCCGTAGTCGGCGGGGTCGGCGGCGTCCGGGGTGCCGGGCGCGACCTGCCGCAGGCCGGCGCGCCTGCGCATGACGTACGGACCGATGACGGCCGCCAGCATGCCCAGCGCGATCAGGAACCAGAGAATCTCCATGCCTCAAGCGAACCAGACCACCTCCCCCCTTGACGAACTAGGCTCTGATCCATGAGCGACCCTCACAGCTTCGAAACTCTCGCGATCCACGCGGGCAACACCGCAGACCCTCTGACCGGCGCAGTCGTCCCGCCGATCTACCAGGTCTCCACCTACAAGCAGGACGGCGTGGGCGGGCTGCGCGGCGGTTACGAGTACAGCCGTTCCGCGAACCCGACCCGCACCGCGCTGGAGGAAAACCTCGCGGCACTGGAGGGCGGCCGGCGCGGACTCGCCTTCGCTTCCGGCCTCGCGGCCGAGGACTGCCTGCTGCGCACGCTGCTCGAGCCCGGCGACCATGTGGTCATCCCGAACGACGCCTACGGCGGCACCTTCCGCCTCTTCGCGAAGGTCGTGTCGCGCTGGGGCGTGGAGTGGTCCGTCGCGGACACCTCGGACCCGGCGGCGGTGCGGGCCGCGCTGACCCCCAAGACGAAGGTGATCTGGGTCGAGACGCCGTCGAACCCGCTGCTCGGCATTACGGACATCACGGCCGTCGCTGACATCGCGCGCACGGCAGGAGCGAAGCTCGTCGTGGACAACACGTTCGCCAGCCCGTATCTGCAGCAGCCGCTGTCTCTGGGTGCGGACATCGTCGTGCACTCGCTGACCAAGTACATGGGCGGTCACTCCGACGTCGTCGGCGGCGCCCTGATCGCGGCGGACGCGGCGGTGGGCGAGGAACTGGCGTACCACCAGAACGCGATGGGCGCGGTCGCGGGGCCCTTCGACTCGTGGCTGGTGTTGCGCGGCATCAAGACGCTGCCGGTCCGTATGGACCGGCACAGCGAGAACGCCGGGCGCATCGCCGAGATGCTCACCAAGCACCCAAAGGTCACCAAGGTCCTCTACCCCGGTCTGCCGGAGCACCCGGGGCACGAGGTGGCCGCCAAGCAGATGCGGGCGTTCGGCGGGATGGTGTCGTTCCAGGTCGAGGGCGGCGAGGAGGCGGCTGTCTCCGTCTGCAACCGGGCCAAGATCTTCACGCTGGGCGAGTCCCTGGGCGGAGTCGAGTCGCTGATCGAGCACCCGGGCCGGATGACCCACGCCTCGGTGGCGGGGTCGGCCCTGGAGGTTCCCGCCGACCTGGTCCGCCTGTCGGTGGGTATCGAGGCGGCCGACGACCTGCTGGCGGACCTGGCTCAGGCGCTGGGCTGACGCCTTCCGGGGCTGACGCCCCAAAAAACGGGGCTGACGATGCCTCGGTTGCTTTCGCCCTCCAGGGCGGGCCCGGAAGGCGGGAGAGACGGACCGGTTCCGGGATCATGCGCGCGTGATCCTGGAACCGGGTGCCGCTCAGGCGTTGACCTTCTCGTCCTGGAGCGAGCCGCGGACCATCTGACGCAGCTCGGCGTTGTCCTCGTGGCCATGGACGGAGACCGCGTGCTCGGTGGCGGCCCGGACGACTTCCTCCTCCTCACCGGAGATGGTGAGGCTGCAGTTCATTACGCTCGGCGAGTTGCGGCAGTCGGCAACTTTTCGGGTCATGACGGCCTCCTCGGCTCATGCTGTATGCCGCTCATACCAGCATAGAACCGGATGAAACGGCTGCTCTCTCGCCGGCTGTCCCGCTGCCTTCCCAGGTCGACCTCGCTCACCAGCCCTCCAGCGGCGGCGCGATGTCCGACGACGGCTCCAGCCACGGCTCGGCGAGCGCCGCCCACACCGAGAACGCGACCACGGCCACCACCAGCAGCAGCCACAGCAACCGCCGTGCCGCCCGGTGGCGGCGCAGTATGCGGTGGCCGCGTTCTGCCGCGTGACCCGCGAGATCCGCCGGTACCGCCGGGTGCGGACCTTCCAGCATCCGGCGGACCTCGTCCTCCTTGCGGTCCGGCGGGCTCACGGCGCCACCTCCCCGGGCCGGGCGGCCGTCGGCCGAGGGTGCGCGGGGGGCGGCGGTCCGCCGGGCCGGCCGCTGCGCATGGCGGCCGTCGCGCGCGTGCAGATGGCTCGGACCCGCTCCACCGGCAGGCCGAGCTGCGCCGCCGTCTGTTCCTCGGCGGCCCCCTCGTACAGCCGCAGGACGAGGACGAGGCGCTCCTGCGGGGACAGCCGGGCCAGTACGCCCCCGCGTGCCTTGTGGTGACGCCAGGCGGTGCGGGCGAAGCGGGCGGCCAGTTCCTGACGGGCGTGGTCGTACGGGTCTTCGCCGCGCAGCCGGTCCCACTCCGCGTACGTGTGGGCGAGGGCGGCCGTCAGCAGCCGCTGCGCCTCCTCGTTCGCCTCGTCCGTCTCTGCGGTGAGCAGTGTCGCCGCATGCAGCAGCCGGCCGGCCGCGCCCGCGACGAATGCCTCGAACTCCCGGGCCCGGCGGCTGCCGTGGTTCGCCGCCCGTTCTCGCACCGTTCCTCCTGGCACTCATATGAGGCCAGGTGCGGCGCCCGGGTCAAGAGGTCGGAACGCCCCCGGCATCGGAGACGGCGTCCGCCTCGGCCGCTGCGGCCATCCTGGCGGAGAGGGAGGAGTTGAAACGGGTCAGGAGGGTGCAGAACGACTCGCGCTCTTCCGGACTCCAGCCTTCCGTCACCTGCGCCATCAGCTCGCGACGCGAGGACCGCACCTCCTCCAGCCGGGCAAGGCCGCGCGGGGAGAGCTGGAGTACGACCGCGCGGCCGTCCTCCGGGTGCGAGGTGCGCTTGACGAGGCCGGTGTCGACGAGCGGGGCGACCTGCCGCGTCACGGTGGAGGAGTCGATTCCCATGCCGGCCGCGAGTGCCTTGACACCCATCGGTCCCTCCTGGTCCAGGCGGTTGAGGAGCAGGTACGCCGCGCGGTCCATGGAGTTGCGTACCTGGCCGACACCGCCGAGCCGGGTCTGCTCGGCACGGCGGGCGAAGACGGCCACCTGGTGCTGGAGGGCATCGAGGAGGCCTTGGTCAAAACGGGTCGTCATGTCCGGAGTGGTGGGCATGGCCTGGGGCTCTCTTCGTGCGGTGGTCGGTGGGTTGGGGGACAGAGTACGCGGCCGGAAGCGGCCCCGTACCTGCGCTGAGCAAACCCGTACCCACGCCTTTTCCGGGGCGGCCGGGGAGCCTGTGAGCTGCGAGACTGGCGGTCATGAGCTTCCGTACGTCACACCCCTTGCCTCCCCTGATCCTCGATGACATCCGTGGTGCTCAGAAGATGCTCTCCGGGGTGGCGAGAGTGACCGCGATGGAGGGCAGCCGGCACCTGTCCCACCTGGTGGGAGCCCCGGTCCACCTCAAGTGCGAGAACCTTCAGCGCACCGGCTCCTTCAAACTGCGGGGCGCGTACGTCCGGATCGCCGGCCTCTCCCCCGAGGAGAAGGCGGCGGGGGTCGTAGCCGCGAGCGCGGGCAACCATGCCCAGGGCGTCGCGCTCGCCTCCTCCCTTCTCGGCGTACGGTCGACGGTCTTCATGCCGGCCGGGGCGCCGCTCCCGAAGGTCGCGGCGACCCGGGAGTACGGGGCCGAGGTGCGCCTGCACGGTCAGGTGGTGGACGAGACCCTTGCCGCGGCGCAGGAGTACGCGGAGAAGACGGGCGCCGTCTTCATCCACCCCTTCGACCACCGCGACATCATCGCCGGGCAGGGCACGCTGGGCCTGGAGATCCTGGAGCAGTGCCCGGAGGTACGGACGATCGTCGTCGGTGTCGGTGGCGGCGGCCTCGCGGCGGGTATCGCTGTGGCGGTCAAGGCGCTGCGGCCCGACGTGAAGATCGTCGGCGTGCAGGCGGCAGGGGCGGCCGCCTATCCGCTCTCTCTTGCCGCCGGGCATCCGGTGTCGCTCGACGCGCCGCAGACCATGGCGGACGGCATCAAGGTCGGCCGTCCGGGCGATGTCCCCTTCAAAATCATTGGCGATCTGGTCGACGAGGTCCGTACCGTCTCCGAGGACGCGCTCTCCAGCGCGCTGCTGCTCTGCCTGGAGCGGGCCAAGCTCGTCGTCGAGCCGGCCGGCGCCAGCCCGGTGGCGGCGCTGCTGAGCGAGCCGCGGTCGTTCGACGGGCCGGTGGTGGCGGTGCTGTCCGGCGGCAACGTCGATCCGCTGCTGTTGCAGCGGATCCTGCGACACGGCATGGCGGCCGCGGGACGGTATCTGTCCCTCCGGCTGCGACTGACGGACCGGCCGGGGGCGCTGGCAACGCTTCTGGGGGTGCTGTCGGTGGTGGACGCCAACGTCCTGGACGTGGGCCATGTACGGACGGACCCGCGGCTCGGGCTCACGGAGGTGGAGGTGGAGCTCCATCTGGAGACGAAGGGCCCGGAGCACTGCGTCGAGGTCGGTGAGGCGCTTCGCGAGGCGGGCTACACGGTCATCGAGTAGGACCGTCCGGCAGGATCCGTCCGGCGGAACCCGTCCGACGGAACCCGTCCGGGCAGGATCCGTCCGGCCGATGGGGCCGAACCCGTTGAGGAACGCGATATAACGCGATACCGTGTCCTCGCAATCACCCAAAATAAAAACTGGGAGAACCCACATGCCAGGCGCCATCTACGCCGAAGGGCTCGTGAAGACCTTCGGCGACGTAAGGGCTCTGGACGGCGTCGACCTCGATGTCCCCGAGGGCACGGTCCTGGGCCTGCTCGGTCCCAACGGCGCGGGCAAGACCACCGCCGTGCGCGTACTGACCACCCTGCTGCAGCCCGACAGCGGCAAGGCGGTCGTCGCGGGGATCGATGTGCTCAGGCATCCGAACGAGGTCCGCCGCTCCATCGGCCTGTCCGGCCAGTTCGCTGCCGTCGACGAATACCTGACGGGTCGCGAGAACCTCCAGATGGTCGGTCAGCTCTACCAGATGAGCGGCAAGGACGCGAAGGTCCGCGCGGGCGAACTGCTCGACCGCTTCAACCTCGCCGACGCCGCCGACCGGCCGGCCAAGACCTACTCCGGCGGTATGCGCCGCCGGCTCGACCTCGCGGCCGCCCTGGTTGTCAGCCCGCCCGTGATGTTCATGGACGAGCCGACCACCGGACTCGACCCGCGAAACCGTATGGCCCTCTGGGAGGTCATCGAGGAACTGGTCGCCGGCGGTACGACACTGCTGCTCACCACCCAGTACCTCGAAGAGGCCGACCGGCTGGCGCACGACATCTGCGTCATCGACCACGGCCGGGTCATCGCCCGCGGGACCTCCGACCAGCTCAAGGCCCAGACGGGCGGCGAGCGCGTCGAGGTGGTCGTGCACCAGCGCGAGCAGATAGAGCCCGCCGGCGAGGTGCTGCGCGGCTTCGGCAAGGGCGAGGTCGCGGTCGAGGACCACACCCGCAAGCTCACCGTCCCGGTCGCGGGCGGCGCCAAGCTGCTCGCCGAGGTGATCCGCGAGCTGGACACCCGGGGCGTCGAGATCGACGACATCGGCCTTCGCCGCCCGACTCTCGACGACGTATTCATCTCGCTGACCGGTCATGCGGCTGAGCTCGACGACGAGACCGGCGAGGGCGCCGGTCCCGGCGCGGCGAGGAACAAGAAGGCCAAGAAGGCCGACAGGGCCGACAGGGCCGAGGAAACCGGCAAGGCCGACGAGGAGGCCGCACAGTGACTGCCGTACAGGACGCCGTGAAGGTCGCGGCACCCCGGCCGCGCGGTGGCATCGTCCAGTCGGTCTCCGACTCGCTGGTCGTCGCCAAACGCAACCTGATCCGCATGACCCGCATCCCGGAGATGATCATCTTCGGGATGATCCAGCCGATCATGTTCGTGGTGCTGTTCAGCTACGTCTTCGGCGGCTCCATCTCCGTCGAGGGCAACACCTCGCCCGCCGCCTACCGCGAGTTCCTGATGGCCGGCATCTTCGCCCAGACCGTCACCTTCGCCACGGCGGGTGCGGGCGCGGGCATCGCCGACGACATGCACAAGGGCCTCATCGACCGCTTCCGGTCGCTGCCCATGGCCCGTGGCGCGGTGCTCACCGGCCGCACCCTGGCCGACCTGGTCCAGACGGCGCTGACCCTGGTGGTTCTCGCGATCGTCGCCCTGATCGTCGGCTGGCGTACCCACGAGAACGTCGGCAGCGTGCTGGCCGGCTTCGCCCTGCTGCTCCTGCTGGGCTATGCCTTCTCCTGGATCGGCGCGCTGATCGGCCTCTCGGTCCGCACCCCCGAGGCGGCCACGTCCGGTGGGCTGATCTGGCTCTTCCCGCTGACCTTCATCTCGAACGCGTTCGTGCCGTCGGACAACATGCCGACCTTCCTGCGGCACATCGCGGAGTGGAACCCGTTCAGCGCCACCGTGCAGGCCGCCCGGGAGCTCTTCGGGAACCTGCCGCCCGGCTACCGGGCACCCGACGCCTGGCCCATGCAGCACCCCGTGTGGGCATCGATCATCTGGTCGGTCCTGATCATCGCGTTCTTCCGGACCCTGGCGGTGCGCAAGTACCGCTCGGCGGCCGTCTGACCGCAGGCACTCGAGATGGAGCCCCCGGCCGTCGTGTGACGGCCGGGGGCTCCTGTCTGTTCTGCGTGCGTACGGGCCGGTCAGCCGGAGTAGGGCTTGGCCTCGAGGATCTTCACCGAAGCTTTCTTGCCGTTCGGCAGTTCGTACTCGGCGTTCTCGCCGATCTTCTTGCCGTTGACGCCGGTCCCCAGCGGGGACTGCGGCGAGTACGTCTCGATCTCCGAGGACGCGTACTCGCGCGAGGCCAGCAGGAACGTCATCGTGTCGTCCTCGTCGCCGTCGAAGGCGATCGTGACAACCGTGCCGGGCGCCACCACACCGGCGGTCGCAGGGGCCTCGCCGACCTTCGCGTGCTCGAGCAGCTGAGTCAGCTGCCGCACCCGGAGCTCCTGCTTGCCCTGCTCCTCCTTGGCCGCGTGGTAACCGCCGTTCTCCCGCAGGTCACCCTCCTCACGGGCCGCCGCGATCTTGGCAGCGATCTCCGTGCGTGCGGGACCCGACAGGTACTCCAGCTCGGCCTTGAGCTGGTCGTACGCCTCCTGGGTCAGCCAGGTGACGCTCTCGGTCGTCTGGGTCACAGGTGCTCCTCGTCGGTACTGGGAATACAAAGCATCGCCCTACCCAAAGGATGTGCCGTCATGGGCGGGCGAAACCACGAGCCTAACAATTCAGGCGGAAAAGGGGGAGGACGTTTGACGTCCCGTATGTGCCCGCGGGTGGTTCAGCGGCCGGTGCCGGACTGGCAACCGACCAGCTCCACCATGTTCGCGCGGCCTGTCGTACGCAGCTTGACGATCTCGTCCACACGGTCGGCCCGCTGGTCGAACCGAACGTCCTTGCGGCCCACTTCGCGGTGCTGCTCGTCCTGCGAGCTGAGCGTGCAGACGCCGCTCGCGCCGGCGTCCTTCCGGACTTCGAGATGCACCTGCACCTCTGTGTCCGAAACCACCTTGAACTTGATCATTTCGGCGCTGAGATCCTTGGCCACGACATGGCTGTACCCGAACCAGCCGATCAGCGCGATCATGCCGGCGGCCAGGACCGCCCCCACGATCTTGAGTGTCCGGTCGGCGCGCGCGTCCGCGGAACGGCCGTACCGGCCCTCGGGCAGCTCACCAGCCACGCTCATGATCGATCCTCCTGGTCAGGGGCTCAGGAATTTTCCGCCCCCCGATTCGGTCACTATAGAAGCCGCCCATCGCGACGAATCACTGAGGATCGAGTCTTGACTGAGCAGCTTCGATTGATGGCCGTCCATGCCCACCCCGACGACGAGTCGAGCAAGGGCGCGGCCACCATGGCCAAGTATGTGTCCGAGGGGGTGGACGTGCTGGTCGCGACCTGCACCGGTGGTGAGCGCGGCTCCATCCTCAATCCCAAGCTTCAGGGCGACAAGTACATCGAGGAGCACATCCACGAGGTCCGGGCCCGCGAGATGGACGAGGCCCGCGAGATCCTCGGCGTCAAGCAGGAGTGGCTCGGCTTCGTCGACTCCGGCCTGCCCGAGGGGGACCCGCTGCCTCCGCTGCCGCAGGGCTGCTTCGCGCTCAAGGACGTCGAGGAGGCCGCCGAGCCGCTGGTGAAGCTGATCCGCCGGTTCCGGCCGCACGTCATCACGACATACGACGAGAACGGCGGCTACCCGCACCCCGACCACATCATGACCCACAAGATCTCGATGGTGGCCTTCGACGCCGCGGGGGACCCGGCGAAGTACCCCGACGCGGGCCCGGCCTGGCAGCCGCAGAAGCTCTACTACAACCAGGGCTTCAACCGCCCGCGCACCGTCGCCCTGCACGAGGCGCTGCTGGAACGCGGAATGGACTCCCCGTACGGGGAATGGCTCGAGCGCTGGAAGGAGTTCCAGCGCGCCGAACGCACACTGACGACGTACATCCCGTGCGCCGAGTTCTTCGAGATCCGTGACAAGGCGCTCCTCGCGCACGCGACGCAGATCGACCCCGACGGCGGCTGGTTCCGCGTGCCGCTGGACCTCCAGAAGGAGGTCTGGCCGACCGAGGAGTACGAGCTCGCCAAGTCGCTCGTGGACACTTCCCTCCCCGAGGACGACCTCTTCGCGGGCATCCGGGACAATGCCTGACATGAGCGCTACTCACGCACTGACCCAGCTCGTCCCGCTCGCCGCCGACTTCGACAAGAACAAGGTCACCCCGGGAGTCCTCGGCTTCCTCGTTTTCGCGGCCCTGGCCGTCGGCGTGTGGATGCTGATGAAGTCGATGAACCGCCACATGGGCCGGGTCGACTTCGAGGAAGCCCCCGACCCCGCGGAGGCGAAGCCGGCCGCCACCGGTCCGAAGCCCGATCGCGGCTGACGGCCGCCCCGGCGACCACGCCCCGGGCCCGGAGGCTTGCGGCCTCCACCGGGCCTCGCCGGGCACTTTCCGCGCGGGCGGCGCACCGGCCGCCCCGCGGCCGGGCGGCCGGGCCCTGGGGGCAGCCGCTCAGCCGGTCGGCGGGTCGGCCGGGGCCGGCCGGGCGGCGCCCACCGGTACGCCCATGACCTCACGCGCGTGACGGTTCGGGATCATGCCCAGCTGCCAGGCCTGCCAGCCGTCCTCCAGCTTCACGCCCCGCTCCACGATCAGCGCGTACGCCTCCGCGCAGTCCTCCAGCTTGCCGTCCCGCGTCGCATGCGTGCTCCGCAGGAGCTGCGCCAGCTCCTCCTGGGCCACCGCCGTGCCGATCTCCGAGCCGCCCGCCGAGGCGTACGGGAGCAGCGTGCAGCGCAGGAAGCGCGCCCAGTCCCCGCCGCGGAGGTCGCCGTACGAGGCGAACAGGCGGGCCGCCTCGTCGCACAGCTCCAGCGCCTGAGGGGCGCGATGGTTCCCCGCGTCGATCACCGCCAGCTCCAGGCACGTCCACGCCTCCCCGTGCGCGACCCCGATCCGGTGGAAGTCCTGGCGGGCATCCACCAGGAGCTGCCGGGCGAAACCGCTGTTGCGCAGGTTCCCCGTCTGCGCGGCGCGCTGATCGCGAGTCGCCCGGCCCGAGTGGTGCCGGGCGCATGCCAGGCCGTACACGTCCCGCATGCGGGAGAACATCGTGCGCGACCGCTCCAGCTCCCGCACCGCCTCATCCATGTCCCCGCGCTCCTCCAGCGCCTGGCCCAGGTAGTACAGCGTCCAGGCCTCGCCGCGCGCGTCCTCCGCCTCGCGGTGCCGGGACAACGCCGGCCGCAGCTGGTCCACGGCAGACGCCGGGTCGCCGTCCACCAGGCGGGCCCGGGCCAGCTGAGTCATCGCCCACGCCTCGCCGCGGCCGTCGCGCGTACGCCCGTACAGGTCGAGCGCCTCGCGCAGCTGCGACTCGGCCTCCGGTACGTCGCCCGTCCGCAGGTACAGCTGCCCGAGCTGGAAGTGCGCCCAGCCCTGGCCGTGCAGGCTCTCACTGTCCCGGTGCAGGGTCAGCGCCGTCGTCAGCAGCGTCAGTGCCTCCGCCAGCTGCGCCCGGTCCCGTTCCACCGCCGCCAGCGCGTGCAGCGTCCACGCCCGGTCCGCGGCCAGCTCGTCGCCGGACTGCAGTCGCAGTGCCTCCCGCAGCTTGGCCGCCGCCTCGGTGAGGTTCCCCTGATGGTGCAGGGTGATGCCCAGCGAGCACAGGGCGCGGGCCGCGCCCGCCTCGTGCTGGGCCTCGAAATACAGGTCCACCACCGACGACAGCGTCGTACGGGCCTTGTCCAGCTCACCGAGCTGCCGCGCCGCGATGCCCGTACGCCACTGCACCGACCGGACCAGCAGTCCCTGGTCTACCGCCTGCGTCAGCTCGCTGATCTCGCCCAGCCGGTACAGGTCGCCGCGCAGCAGGCAGTAGTCGCACAGCGCGCCCAGCAGATCCAGTACGGCCCGCTGGTCCACACCCTCCGCGTGCCGCAGCGCCGCGGTGATGAAGCTCGACTCGTCGTCCAGCCACCGCAGCGCCGCATCGAGCGACGTGAACCCGTGCCCCCCGAACTGGTCGGCCCGGGTCGACGTCTTGCCGTCCACCAGCCGGATCACCGAGTCCGCCAGCTCCGCGTAACTGCGGATCAGCCGCTCCTGGGCCGCCGACCGCTCGGCCGGTTCCTCCTCGTCGACCAGCCGCGCATGTGCAAATGCCCGGACCGCGTCGTGCAGCCGGTAGCGGCTGCCCCGCACCCGGTCCAGCAGCCCCGCTCCCGCCAGCGCCGCCAGCTGCCGCTGCGCCTCCTCCTCGTCCGCGGCCAGCAGCGCGGCGGCCGCCGCCGTCCCCAGACTGGCCCGCCCGGCCAGCGCGAGACGCCTCAGCAGCCGCCCCGCCTGCTCCGACTGATCCGTGTAGCGCAGCCACAGGGCCCGCTCGACCGGCTCGACCGGCCCGTACGCACCCAGGTCCGCGGCCAGCTCCCGCGGCGTACGCGGCCCCAGCGAGGACCCCGCGATCCGCAGCGCCAGCGGCAGCCCTCCGCACAACTCCCGTACCAGCGAAGTCGCCTCACCGTCGTACGGGCCCTCGGCATCCTCGGCCACAGCCCGTAGCAGTTCCTCCGCCCCCGCCTCGTCGATCGCCTCCACCGGCAGCTGGTGCACCCACGCCGGAATATCCGCGGGCAGCTCCAGCGGCCCGCGCGCGGTCACCAGCACCAGGCTCTCCGAACGCTCCGGCACCAGCGTCCGGACCTGCGCCGCGTCGCTCGCGTCGTCCAGGACAACCGCGACCGGCAGGCCGGTCAGCTGCTGGTGGTACAGCTCGCCCAGCCTCCGGACCTGCTGCTCCGCGGAGGACCGCTCCCGGAACAGCAGCTGCTCGCGCGGTGCACCCAGCCGGTTCAGGAGATGCAGCAGAGCGTCCCGCGTCGACAGCGGGGCCTCGTCCCGGCTGTCGCCGCGCATGTCGACCAGGCAGGCGCCCCGGAACTGGTCCTTCAGGTGGTGCGCCGCCCGAACCGCGAGCGTCGTGCGCCCCACTCCCGGCGGCCCGTGCAGCACCACGATCACCGGCTTCGTCTCCGTACTGGCCCGAGCCGCCTGCACCCACTGCGCGATCCGGGTCAGCTCGGTCCGCCGGCCGGCGAACGGCCCGGCGGGCTCCGGAAGATGCCCGAACGACTGCTCCAGCACAGTGCGCCGCCGGGCCGCCGCACTCCGGTCGGTGCCGCGCAGGGGCGGACCGGCCGCCGCCTTCTTCTTCGCCGCCCGCCCCGTTCCCGTACGGGTCGCCGCGGCCACCATCCGCTGCTGGTCCAGGAACGGGCGGATGCCCCGTACGTCCAGAGCCGTCAGCCACTGCAGCCGCAGCTGCTCGGCCCCGCCCGGCTGGGCCAGCGCACCGGCCCGGCGATGGGCGGCGGGCCAGTGCGAGGCGGTCACCTTCAGGACGGTCGTCGCCGCCCCGGCGGCGGCGACCACCATCCCGGCCCCGAGGGCGGGCCCGGCTCCGGTGCCGAGCGCCAGGTCCGCCCCGACGGCCGCGGCTGCGGCAACCGCCGTGACGAGCACGGGAGTTCCCAGACTCTGTCTGGTGAGGCGATCGCCGATCGGCTGCCGTCCGGCCTCCGCCTCGTCGAGAGCGTGCAGGTAGGCGGTGTACTCCTCGGCCGCCGCGGCGGCCATGGAATCCAGCCCCTCGCGGGCGCGTGCCGTCAGCACCGTCCGGTCCGCCTGCCCGCCGGTCCGCCGTATCTCTTCCTCCACGGCCCGTGCCAACAGCCTCTCGGCTTCCGCGCGATGGCTGTCCCGCATGTGGATCCCCCTCCGAGAGCTTCGGTTCAGTGAACAAGTGTCCTGCGTGGGGCGCGCGAGCGCGAGGGAGTCGGACGATCACGGGGATCACCTGGACGTTGGGGCAGGATGGGAGTATGCCGAATCACCTGGCTCATGAGACGTCTCCGTACCTGCTCCAGCACGCGGACAACCCGGTCGACTGGTGGCCGTGGTCGCCCGAGGCCTTCGAGGAGGCGCGCGAGCGCGGGGTGCCGGTGCTGCTCAGCGTGGGGTACAGCAGTTGTCATTGGTGTCATGTAATGGCTCACGAATCGTTCGAAGACGATGAAACTGCGGCATTTCTGAATGAGCATTTCGTCAACGTCAAGGTCGACCGCGAAGAGCGGCCCGACGTCGATGCCGTCTACATGGAAGCCGTGCAGGCAGCCACCGGTCAGGGCGGCTGGCCCATGACCGTCTTCCTGACGCCCGACGCCGAGCCGTTCTACTTCGGTACCTACTTCCCGCCCGAGCCCCGGCCCGGCATGCCCTCCTTCCAGCAGGTCCTGGAAGGAATCAGGGCCGCCTGGACCGACCGGCGGCAGGAGGTCGGGGAGGTGGCCGGGAAGATCGTGCGGGACCTGGCCGGACGCACGCTCTCGTACGGGGCGCCCGGGGTGCCCGGGGAGGAGGAGCTGGCGCAGGCGCTGCTCGGGCTGACGAGGGACTACGACGCGAACCATGCCGGTTTCGGCGGGGCGCCCAAGTTCCCGGCGTCCATGACGCTCGAGTTCCTGCTGCGGCACCACGCACGCACCGGAGCCGAGGGCGCACTGCAGATGGCGGCGGACACCTGTGACGCCATGGCGCGCGGCGGGATCTACGACCAGCTCGGAGGCGGGTTCGCGCGGTACTCGGTGGACCGCAAGTGGGTCGTGCCGCACTTCGAGAAGATGCTGTACGACAATGCGCTGCTCTGCCGGGTGTACGCGCATCTGTGGCGGGCCACCGGTTCCGAGCAGGCCCGCCGGGTGGCCCTGGAGACGGCCGACTTCATGGTGCGAGAGCTGCGGACGCGCGAGGGCGGGTTCGCCTCGGCGCTGGACGCCGACAGTGACGACGGTACGGGCAAGCACGTCGAGGGCGCGTTCTACGTGTGGACTCCGGCGCAGCTGCGTGAGGTGCTGGGGGAGGAGGACGGCGACTTCGCCGCCCGGTACTTCGGCGTGACGGAGGAGGGCACCTTCGAGGAGGGCGCCTCCGTGCTTCAGCTGCCGCAGGGCGACGGCGTCGCGGACGCCGCGAGGGTCGCGTCGGTACGGGAGCGGCTGCTGGCCGCCCGCGAGCAGCGGCCGCGCCCCGGCCGGGACGACAAGATCGTGGCTGCCTGGAACGGGCTGGCCATCGCCGCGCTCGCCGAGACGGGGGCGTTCTTCGGCCGGCCGGACCTGGTGGAGCGGGCGACCGAGGCCGCCGATCTGCTGGTCCGGGTGCACATGGACGACCATGCCCGACTGGCCCGGACCTCCAAGGACGGCCGCACGGGCGCGCACGCGGGTGTGCTGGAGGACTACGCGAACGTCGCCGAGGGGTTCCTGGCGCTGACCGCGGTCTCCGGGGAGGGCGTGTGGCTGGAGTTCGCCGGGTTCCTGACGGACATCGTGCTGGATCAGTTCACGGGGGAGGACGGCGTCCTGTTCGACACGGCGCACGATGCCGAGCAGCTCATCCGCCGGCCCCAGGACCCGACCGACAGTGCCACGCCGTCGGGGTGGACGGCGGCTGCCGGCGCGCTGCTGTCGTATGCCGCGCACACCGGGTCGGAGGGCCATCGCACCGCTGCCGAGCGGGCGTTGGGTGTGGTAAAGGCGTTGGGGCCGCGTGCCCCGCGGTTCATCGGCTGGGGACTCGCGGTCACCGAGGCGCTGCTCGACGGGCCGCGCGAGGTGGCCGTCGTGGGTGCCCTCGACGACGTACGGACGCGGGAGCTGCACCGGACGGCACTGCTGGGAACGGCTCCGGGCGCGGTGGTAGCGGTGGGTGAGCCGGGGAGTGACGAGCTGCCGCTGCCTGCCGGGCGGCCGTTGGTGGACGGCCGGCCGGCAGCTTTCGTCTGCCGCCACCTCGTGTGTGCCGCACCGACCTCCGACGTGTCGGCGCTGGCGGAGCAGCTGGGGGTCCGGCCGGGCGTGTGACGTGACGGTGAGGTGACGCGCGACGTGACGCCCGACATGACGCGGGATACGTGATGGCGGATCAGACCGCCCCCCGGCACACAAGAGTTGGTGCCTGACAGCCCCGCCGGACCTGCGGTCTTGCGTGACCGGGGGCCGCGTGCGGGTGCACCGTACACGGCGTCAACGCGACTTGATCGCATGCCAGTTCAGAAACACAGTATTTATCTGATCTGTGTCTGAGTTTCACCTTCTCCCCCTATTCTCTCCACGAGAGACTCGGACCCGCGTACTGGGGAGTGCGCGGAGGGGGAAGACAGGGGCAGCGCCGGACAGGGGGTCCGGCTGCGATCCGCCCCTTGGGGGAATCACGCGATGCTGCGGCGCACGGCGCCTCAGCAGGTCCAAGGGGGGACCTTTTGTTCACTTCTGTGTTTATTGCTGCCGTTTCGCTGGCGCTGTTCTGGATGGCGGCGTTCACGCTCTGGTGGCAGATGCATGCATGGCGCACGCCGGAGACGCTCGCCGCCACCAGCTTCGCCCGGCCGCACGGGGGCCTGGGGCTCTCCTTCTCCCTGCTGCTGCCTGCCCGGCACGAGCAGGCCGTGCTGGAGCACACCATCGAGCGACTGCTCGAATCCAGCCACACCAACTACGAGATCATCGTGATCGTCGGGCACGACGACCCGGAGACCGCCGCCGTGGCCGAGCGTGCGGCGTCCCGCGACCCGGTGCGGGTGCGGGTCATCACCGACACCCACGAGGTCAAGAACAAGCCGAAGGCACTCAACACCGCGCTCCCGCACTGCCGTGGCGACATCGTCGGTGTCTTCGACGCCGAGGACCAGGTTCACCCGGAACTGCTCGCCCATGTCGACCACGCCTTTGTGTCCACCGGCGCCGATGTGGTCCAGGGCGGCGTCCAGCTGATCAACTTTCACTCCAGCTGGTACAGCCTGCGCAACTGCCTGGAGTACTTCTTCTGGTTCCGCTCCCGCCTCCACCTGCACGCGCAGAAAGGCTTCATCCCGCTCGGCGGCAACACCGTGTTCGTCCGTACGGACGTGCTGCGCGAGGCCGACGGCTGGGACCAGAACTGCCTGGCGGAGGACTGCGACCTCGGCGTACGTCTGTCGAGCGTCGGCAAGAAGGTCGTCGTCGCGTACGACAGCGACATGGTCACCCGCGAGGAGACCCCCGGCACCCTGATGAGCCTGCTCAAGCAGCGGACCCGCTGGAACCAGGGTTTTCTGCAGGTCTACCGGAAGAAGGACTGGAAGCAACTCCCCGGCCGCGGGCAGCGGTTGCTCGCCCGCTACACCCTGATGACGCCTTTCCTGCAGGCGTTCTCGGGCGTGATCATCCCGCTCAACGCGGGCATCGCGTTCTTCCTCGACGTCCCCGTCGGCATCGCCATCGTGACCTTCCTGCCGCTGATCACGGCCATGGTCACGTTCGTCTTCGAGATCGTCGGACTGCACGACTTCGGCAAGCAGTACGGCCTCCGCGTCCGCTTCGTCCACTACCTCAAGCTCATCGTCGGCGGCCCGTTCTACCAGGTCCTCCTGGCCGGCGCCGCGATGCGCGCCGTCTGGCGGGAGCAGCGCGGCCGCAACGAGTGGGAGCTGACCAGCCACGTCGGCGCGCACCTCACCGAGACCCGAGAGGATGTCCACCGGTGACCGCAACTCTGCCCACGGCCACTGACACCGACACCGACACCGACACAGCCACCCTCGCCGCACAGCGGCCGGCTCTCGAAACGGCCGCCCCGGGACACGTCCGGCCCGTCATCCGGTTCCGCAGCTCCCGTCCCGACCTGCTGCTCTGCTTCGGCCTGCTGGCCGTGATCATGCTCGTCCAGGGCTGGAACATCACCCACTTCCCGACGCTCAGCGACGACGAGGGCACCTACCTCGCGCAGGCGTGGGCCGTGCAGCAGGGCGACGGCCTCGCCCACTACACGTACTGGTACGACCATCCGCCGCTCGGCTGGATCCAGATAGCCGGCCTCACCTGGATTCCGTCGCTGATCGCCCCCGAGTCCATGACCGTGGCCACGATGCGTTTCGCGATGCTGCTGGTCAGCGCCGCGTGCGCGGTGCTGCTGTACGTACTGGCGCGCCGGCTGTTCCTGCCGCGCTGGGCGGCCGCGCTGGCCATGGTGCTGTTCGGGCTGTCGCCGCTCTCCGTCGTGCTCCAGCGTGAGATCTTCCTCGACAACATCGCGGTCATGTGGATGCTGCTGGCATTCTGCCTGGCCGCGTCCCCCAACCGTCACCTGTGGCACCACTTCGGTGCCGGGCTCGCCGCCGCCGTCGGCGTGCTCACCAAGGAGACGATGCTGGTGGTGCTGCCCGCGCTGCTGGTGACGATGTGGCGGCACAGCCACAAGGACACCCGCAAGTTCGCGGTGACCGGTGCGATCACCGCCTGCGCCATGATCGGCCTGTCCTACCCGCTGTTCGCGTTGCTGAACAACGAGCTGTTCCCCGGGCCCGGCCATGTGTCGCTGATCGACGGCATCACGTACCAGATGGGTCGCGAGGGCTCGGGTTCCATCTTCGACACCGCCTCCGGTTCGCACGGCGTCTTCAGGTCCTGGCTCTACTACGACCGGGTGCTGCCGCTCGGCGGCCTGGCCGGTGCGGCCCTGCTGCTGCTCACCACCCGCTGGTCGGTCACCGCACGGGCGCTCGCGGGTCCCGCGCTGGTGGTGGCCATCCTCGCGGTGGTCGCGATGCGCCCGTCCGGCTACCTGCCCGCGATGTACGTCATTCAGGCGCTGCCGTTCCTGGCCCTGGTGCTGGCCGGCGGCGCGGCGAGCGTCGCCCACGCCGTACTGCGCAAGCGGCGGCGGGAGCACGAGGGCAAGCCGTTCACGTACGGCCGCTGGACAGTGGCCGTGGTGCTGGCCGCGGCTGCGGCCGTGTATGTCGTGCCGCGCTGGTACGACGGCAACCAGGCGGCGCTCACCACCGACGCCAACGGCCCGTACCGGCAGGCTGCCGCGTGGCTCGGTAAGGAGGTGCCGGACCCGTCGGACGCCCGGGTGCTGGTCGACGACGCCCTCTGGCTCGACCTGGTTCACCAGGGCTACCAGCCGGGGCTCGGCGCGATCTGGTTCTACAAGGCCGACCTGGACCCCGCGGTGACGAAGACGATGCCGCGCGGCTGGCAGGACATCGATTTCGTCGTCTCGTCCCCGACCGTTCGCCGGGATGCCGTGGATCTGCCCAACGTCAAGGCCGCACTGGAGCATTCGACGCCGGTCGCCGTCTTCGGCGAGGGCGAGGACCGGATCGAGATCCGGAAGATCACGGGAGCTGATGAGCGGTGAGCGTGTATCCCACAGGGGCCGAGGAGCTCGGCGATCCGGAACTCCAGGCCGCCGAGGTGGCCGAGCCCGGCGCTGTCACGATCATCATTCCGACCTTCAACGAGTCGGCCAACGTGAGGGAGCTGCTGGGCCGGCTCACCGATTCCGTGCCCTCCCGGCTGCCGTGCGAGGTCGTCTTCGTCGACGACTCCACGGACGACACCCCGGAGGTGATCGGCAAGGCTGCGCAGGACTGCCCCTTTCCGGTCTCCGTCATCCACCGGGACACTCCGACGGGCGGCCTCGGCGGCGCGGTCGTCGAGGGCATCAAGGCGGCCGGCTCGGACTGGATCGTCGTCATGGACGCCGATCTCCAGCATCCGCCCGCGCTCGTGCCCGACCTGGTCGCGGCCGGCGAGCGGTCAGGCGCCGAACTCGTCGTCGCCAGCCGCTACATCCGCGGTGGCAGCCGGGCCGGACTGGCCGGCGGCTACCGGATCGCCGTCTCGCGCGGCGCCACCTGGCTGGCCAAGGCGCTCTTCCCGCGCCGCCTGCGCGGCATCAGCGACCCGATGAGCGGCTTCTTCGCGATCCGGCGGTCCACGGTGACCGCGGACGCGCTGCGGCCGCTGGGCTACAAGATCCTGCTGGAACTGGCGGTGCGATGCCGGCCGGAGAAGGTCGCCGAGGTGCCGTTCGTCTTCCAGGACAGGTTCGCCGGTGAGTCCAAGTCGACGGCGAAGGAAGGGGTGCGCTTCCTCAAGCACCTGTCCGCGCTGCGTACGTCGTCGCCGCTGGCCCGGATGCTCGCGTTCGGCCTGATCGGGCTCACCGGGTTCGTACCGAACCTGGTCGCCCTCTCCCTTCTCACCTCCGCCGGGATGCACTTCCTGCCGGCGGAGGTCATTGCCAACCAGTTCGGCGTCGTGTGGAACTTCCTCCTCATCGAGGTGCTGCTGTTCCGCGACCGCCGTGCGCACCGGCACTGGGCTGACCGGGTGGGCCGGTTCGCTCTGTTGGCGAACGCCGACCTGCTGCTGCGCATCCCGTTGATCGCCCTGTTCGTGGGCCAGTTCGACCTGGCGGTTCTGCCCGCCACCACGCTCGCGCTGCTGACCACCTTCGTGCTGCGGTTCGCGGCCACCGAAGCCCTGGTCTATCTGCCGCGCAGGAGCGGCCGAAGCAGCCGAGGGAGCCGCACAGAAAGGACCGCGTAATGCCACCATCCACGATCCCGAAGGGCCGCAGGCGCAGACAGGCGATGCTGGCTGTCGGGGCCATGACGGCGGGACTGCTGGTGTCCGTCCCGCAGCAGGCCTCGGCAGGGCCGCCCAACCTGATCTCCAATGCGGGCTTCGAGACGGCGGGCACGGGAGACATGCCGGCCTGCTGGTCGAAGTCCGGCTGGGGCGACAACGACTTCACGTTCGCCACCGTTCCCGACGCGCACTCCGGCACCAAGGCGATGAAGGTGACGCTGACGCGGCGGCTGGACGGTGACCGCAAGGCGTTGATCACCGAGAACGCGTCGTGCGCGCCCAAGGTGACGCCGGACCGGCAGTACGATCTGTCGCTCTGGTACAAGAGCGACACCCCCGACACCTCGGTCACACTCTTCCGGCACGACACCACGGCCGGCTGGCAGTACTGGACGGACCTCAAGACTCTCCCGGTCAGTCCGGGCTACCTGCGGGCCGAGGTCCGTACGCCCGTCATCCCGCCCGGCACCGACCAGATCACCTGGGGCGTCTCGGTGTACGGCACGGGCAGTGTCACCACCGACGACTACGTGATGGAAGAGGTCGCGCCGCCGGCGCCCGAGCCGCAGTGCACGGCGACTCCCGTGGAGTGCGAGAAGGGCCGTTGGGACGTCCTTCCGGTGCAGAACCCGGTGCGTTCCATGCACTCAGTCGTGCTGCACAACGGCAAGGTCCTGCTGATCGCGGGCTCGGGCAACGATCCGACGATGTTCGCGGCGGGCACCTTCACCTCGGCCGTGTACGACCCGGCGAACGGCTCCTTCAAGACCATTCCCACGCCCGTCGACATGTTCTGCGCCGGCCATGTGCAGCTGCAGGACGGCCGGGTGCTGGTGATGAGCGGCAACAAGGGCTATCCGTCGGCCGACGGCTCGATCGGGTACCAGGGACTGAAGGACTCGTACACCTTCGACCCGGCGACCGAGACGTATACGAAGACGAACGACATGAACGGCGGGCACTGGTACCCGTCGGCGACGGTCCTCG
The DNA here is from genome assembly GCF_040682335.1 of Streptomyces sp. NPDC051219. NCBI lineage: Bacteria > Bacillati > Actinomycetota > Actinomycetes > Kitasatosporales > Streptomycetaceae > Streptomyces > Streptomyces sp. NPDC051219. Next base: position 19,317 of record NZ_JBFBAS010000033.1, on the reverse strand, counting down.
GCAACGGTGACGTCATCTCCTTCGGCGGTCTGAAGGAGGACTCCACCGGCAATGTGACGGCGGAGAAGTTCTCCGCGGCGGAGAACCGTTGGCTGCCCATGCACCAGGTCAACCAGACCTGGTCGTACTGGGGCCTCTACCCGTCGATGATCCTGATGCAGGACGGCCGGCTGTTCTACTCCGGCAGTCACGTCTTCGGCAACGGCACGCCGGGCACGGGCGCCTCCATCTACGACTACGACGCCAACACCATCACCGACGTGCCCGGTCTGCAGAGCAAGGACCAGCGCGACGAGTCGGCGAGCGTGCTGCTGCCCCCGGCGCAGGACCAGCGGGTACTGACCGTCGGTGGCGGAAACAACGAGAGCAACCCGGTCGCGAACCGGTACACGGACATCATCGACCTCAAGGAGTCCAACCCGGTCTACACGCCCGGCCCGCCGCTGCCGCAGGGCCAGGTCGACCAGGGGCAGGGCAAGCGTCCACAGACGGGCGCGGAGGGCAAGATGTACGTCTCGGCCGTGCTGCTGCCCGACGGGAAGGTGCTGGAGACCGGCGGCGGTCTGCACGACAGGGCCGATCCGGTGTACGAGGCGTCGTTCTTCGACCCGACGACGAACACGTACGAGTCGGGTCTTGCGGCGGACCCGATTCCGCGGACGTACCACTCGTCGGCGTTCCTGCTGCCCGACGGCCGGGTGATGGCGGTCGGCGACAACCCGGGCAACGGCACCTTCAACCACAACGTGTCGGTCTACACGCCCCCGTACCTGCTCAAGGGCGCCCGACCGCAGATCACTTCGGTCATCGACTCGCAGTGGACGTACGGGGACACCCAGCGGATCACCGTGAACCGGCCCATCGCCAAGGCGGAGCTGATCCGTCCGGCGGCGGTGACCCACTCCTCCGACCCCAACCAGCGGTTCGTGGACCTGCCGCTCACGGTCGACGGCAACAACATCGACCTCAATGTCACCAGCAATCCGAACCTGGCTCCGCCCGGCTGGTACATGCTCTACGCGGTCGACGCCAACGGCATTCCGTCGGTGGCGAAGTGGGTGCACCTGGGCGGGCCCGCGGCTCTGGCGCAGGACGCCCCGTCGGCGCACGTCCACTCGTTCGCGGACGATCCGGAGAAGGCGCCCAAGAAGCCGCTGAAGAAGCGGGCTTCGGCCCCGGTCGCGCCGACGATCGCCGGCTGTGACCGGCACTACGGCACGGCCAACGTGTGCGTCCCGACCGTCTTCCCGAAGACGGTCAAGGCGACGACGAAGGCCCGCTGCGAGTGGCTCGCGGCCCATGACTACGGCCGGCTGAAGGTCAACGGCAAGGACGATCCACTGCGGCTGGACCCGGACCGGGACGGCCGCACGTGTGGGAAGGGAGACCTGCTCAGGCGGTGACCTGTCCGTGGTGACCAGCTGAGTACGTGCGTGTGAGGGGCGGCCCGGCGTTCAGAGCGCCAGGCCGCCCTTCACGGTGTCCAGAGCCCGGTCGACCAGCTCGATCAGGTCGTCCCGGAAGCCGCGCGTACGTGGCCCGGCGGATCGCGATCCGGGTCCTGAGCTTCTTGCGTTCGCGCAGCCCCGGTCGCGGGGCCTCGTCGCCGGGGACGGAGGAGGACGCCTTGGGGATCATTGTGGTGGCTCAGGCGTGCTGGTAGGCCACCAGGGAGATGCCGATGTAGTGCACCACGAAGGCGGCGAGGGTGAGCGAGTGGAAGACCTCGTGGAACCCGAACCACCGCGGTGACGGGTTGGGGCGCTTGATGCCGTAGATCACGCCGCCGGCGCTGTAGAGCAGTCCACCGACGATCACGCAGACGAGCACGGCGATTCCCCCCGCGCGCATGAAGTCGGGCAGGAAGAAGACCGCCGCCCAGCCCATCGCGATGTAACAGGGTGTGTAGAGCCAGCGCGGGGCGCCGACCCAGAAGACGCGGAAGGCGATCCCGGCCAGCGCCGCGGCCCAGACCGCCCACAGGAGCGTCCGTCCGGTCGACGCGGGGAGGAGCAGCATGGTCAGCGGGGTATAGGTACCCGCGATGATCAGGAAGATGTTGGCGTGGTCGAGCCTGCGCAGGACGGCTTCGCCGCGTGGGCCCCAGGTGCCGCGGTGGTAGAGCGCGCTGACGCCGAAGAGGAGGCATGCGGTCAGGATGTAGATCCCGCAGGCCACCCGGGCGCGCGTGGAGTCGGTGAAGGCGATCAGTGCCACCCCGGCCACCAGCACCGCCGGGAACATTCCGGCGTGCAGCCAGCCGCGCAGTTTGGGCTTGACCGGAGTGGGGAGCTGGATTTCGACCGGCCCCTCGTCCGACTCGTGGGGGCCTGAGGAGTGCGGGCGCGAGTCGTCGGACGCGGCTGAAGTCATGGCATCCATGCTACCTACGCAACCGTAGGTTACGTAACGGTACGAAACAGTCGAGTGGCGATGCTCACGTGAGGGGTCCTCTGGACATATGGGCGGAGTGCACCGATGATCAGATGAGTGCGGTCGGCACCGGATGAGCGGCTACGAAGCATCCGGGTCGCAGCCCCCACGGGGCATATACCTAAAAAACCCCTCATCAAGGAGCAATCGTGGCGCGCGACAACGCGGCTCCCACCGTCCCGACCAACCACCAGGAACTGATCTCCTGGGTCGACGAGATCGCTGCCCTCACCGAGCCCGACCAGGTGGTCTGGTGCGACGGTTCCGAGGCCGAGTACGAGCGCCTGTGCGACGAGCTCGTCGCCAAGGGCACGTTCAAGAAGCTCGACCCGATCAAGCGCCCGAACTCGTACTACGCCGCCTCCGACCCGACCGACGTCGCGCGCGTCGAGGACCGGACCTTCATCTGCTCCGAGAAGGAAGAGGACGCGGGCCCGACCAACCACTGGAAGGACCCCGCCGAGATGCGGGAGATCTTCGCCGGTGAGGAGGGCGTCTTCCGCGGCTCCATGCGCGGTCGCACCATGTACGTCGTGCCCTTCTGCATGGGCCCGGTCGGCTCGCCGCTGTCCGCCATCGGCGTCGAGATCACCGACTCCGCCTACGTCGCCGTCGCCATGCGCACCATGACCCGTATGGGTCAGCTGGTCCTCGACGAGCTCGGCTCCGACGGGTTCTTCGTCAAGGCCGTCCACACCCTCGGCGCGCCGCTCGCCGAGGGTCAGGCGGACGTCCCGTGGCCCTGCAACTCCACCAAGTACATCTCGCACTTCCCCGAGTCGCGCGAGATCTGGTCCTACGGTTCCGGCTACGGCGGCAACGCCCTGCTCGGCAAGAAGTGCTACGCCCTGCGCATCGCCTCCGTCATGGCGCGCGACGAGGGCTGGCTGGCCGAGCACATGCTCATCCTGAAGCTCACCCCGCCGCACGGTGAGTCGAAGTACGTCGCCGCCGCCTTCCCGAGCGCCTGCGGCAAGACGAACCTCGCCATGCTGGAGCCCACGATCTCCGGCTGGACGGTCGAAACCATCGGCGACGACATCGCCTGGATGCGGTTCGGCGAGGACGGCCGCCTCTACGCGATCAACCCCGAGGCCGGCTTCTTCGGCGTCGCGCCCGGCACCGGTGAGCACACCAACGCCAACGCCATGAAGACCATGTGGGGCAACTCGGTCTTCACCAACGTCGCGCTCACCGACGACAACGACGTGTGGTGGGAGGGCATGACCGAGGAGCTGCCCGCGCACCTCACCGACTGGAAGGGCAACGACTGGACGCCGGAGTCCGGCACTCCGGCCGCCCACCCCAACGCCCGCTTCACCGTCCCGGCCGGGCAGTGCCCGATCATCGCGCCGGAGTGGGAGGACCCGAAGGGTGTGCCGATCTCGGCGATCCTCTTCGGCGGCCGCCGCGCCACCGCCGTGCCGCTGGTGACCGAGTCCTTCGACTGGCAGCACGGTGTCTTCCTCGGCGCGAACGTCGCGTCCGAGAAGACCGCCGCCGCCGAGGGCAAGGTCGGCGAGCTGCGCCGCGACCCCTTCGCCATGCTGCCGTTCTGCGGCTACAACATGGGCGACTACATGGGCCACTGGGTCAAGGTCGGTGCCGACAAGGACCCGGCGAAGCTCCCGAAGATCTACTACGTCAACTGGTTCCGCAAGAACGACGCGGGCAAGTTCGTGTGGCCCGGCTTCGGCGAGAACAGCCGCGTCCTGAAGTGGATCGTCGAGCGCCTGGAGGGCAAGGCCGAGGGTGTCGAGACCCCCATCGGCATCCTCCCGACCAAGGAGGCCCTGGACACCGACGGCCTCGACCTCTCCGAGTCCGACCTCGACTTCCTGCTCACGGTCGACAAGGAGGTCTGGCGCGAGGAGGCGGCCCTGGTCCCCGAGCACCTCAACACCTTCGGCGACCACGCCCCGAAGGAACTGTGGGACGAGTACCGCGCGCTGGTGAAGCGCCTCGGCTAGTTTTTCGTTCGGATCCTGCCAGGCGCCGGCACAGGAGGAGCGCTAGGAGCGTTCCCGCTCCTCCAGGTAGTGCGTATGCGTCCGCTGACGGCGGGCCTCTGCTTCGCGGAGGCCCGCCGTCAGCGCGTCCGCCTCGTTGAACAGAACCGCCAGCTGGCGCTCCAGGTGCCGCTCCGGAGGTTCCGTTCCCGGCCCGAGCCGCGTCCACCACCGGGTGCGTACGTACGTGTCGACGCACTCCGGAACGTCCTGGCGGATCGCGCGCGAGAGGGCGTGCACCGCCTCAGGCTCACCGGCGAGCGCGTCCGTGACCCAGCCCGGATCGAGCAGCGCCGCGTACAGCTGCCGCAGCTCCGTCAGCTTCCCGGCCGCCGCCGGGGGCAGCTCCAGCGAATCGAGGTAGGCCTGGAGCGTGCCGAAGTCCTCTCGCAATACGCCCAGTTGCTCCGCAGGGTCCGGGAAGTGCGGCGCGGCCGGCCGCTCCGGCGGGGCGATCAGCGCGCCCGCGCCGTACAGTCCGGCGACGACCGCCGGCCAGTACGCACCGGCCAGCCCGGTGAAGGTGAGGGCCAGCCCCGCCACCCCGCACGCAGAACCGGTGAGGTTCTTGCGGGACTCCAGGTAGCTCAGGAACCTATTGGTAGCCACGGATCTCCTCGAAGGCGCCGTCCAATGAGCTCTTCCCGCCGGTTCCGCCGGCCCCGTCCGTCGCGTCGAAGAGCCGGCCGCCGGTCAGCGACGCGATGTGCTCCAGTTCCGCGCGGTCGGAGTCGCCGAAGAGGACGGTGAAGACGGGCGTGGAGCGCTGCGCGTGCGGCAACCCGGCGTAGAAGGCGTCGAAGTCGCCGGCGTTCGTCCCTCGGGTGTTCTCGCCGTCGGTCATCAGCACGATGGAGGTGAAGGCGTCACCGTCGCCCTGGTCCAGCCGGCGGTACGCCTCCTGAAGGCTGCTGTAGATCGCCGTGTCTCCGTCCGCGGTCATCGACCGGGCGTCCGCCCGGATCGCGTCCAGCGCCGCCGACGGATCGCCCGGCTCGACCGTGTGCGTACGGACTCGCTTCACCTTCGATCCGAACGGCATCAAGGTCACCTCCTCCCGGTCCCGGAAGCGCTGTCCGGGCGGGGAGGAGCCCGTTCCGGTGAGTTCGGCCAGTGCGCTCTTGAGCTGCCCCAGCCTGTCGTCCTCCGCCATCGAGCCCGAGGTGTCCAGGACGTACACCGTGCGCGACGGCCTGCGCAGGTCGTTCTCGTACGAGGCGAGCAGTCCGTCGGCGACCGACCGGCTGCCGGGGAAGGGGAGTTCACGCCGCTTGTCCGCGGCCAGTCCCGGCGCGGGCGTCACCCCGGACACCACCGGCCGCCTGAAGGTCTGCCCGGTCAGCGCGCCCTGTGCCTCGGGGCTGCGCAGATAGCCGGTCAGCAGCCGCATCGACTCGCGTGCTCCCTCCGGCGCCCCGGTCAGGAGAGTGAGCGGATAGTCGGCGGTGACGACGCCGTCCCTGGGCCGGATCACGGTCAGCCCGGCCTTGCTGTCGCGGTTCATCGAGAGCAGGACGGACTCGTAGTTCACCAGCGCGTCGACCGTGCCGCGCCGGGTGTACGCGGTGGCCAGCCACCCCGAGGATCCCGAGGTCAGCTTCTGTCCGGCGAAGAACTCCTTCAGCCGCGGGGTAGCCCTGCGGACGTCCGCGTCGGTGAGTGCGGCCTGCGCGCCGGACAGTGCGGATGCGACCGAGACGAGCGCGGAGAAACCGGAGTTGGACCGCACCGGGTCGGTCATCCCGTATGTCAGCTTCCCGGCCGCCACCGCCTGATGGACCTGGGACCAGGTGACGGCCTCCGGCTGCCAGCCCAGCGCGGCGACGGTCTCACGCTTCACCCCGAGCGCGACCGGCGACGACATCACCGGAGTCTCGCTGGTGAGCTTCGGGGCCACGCCGGGGCGCAGCCGCAGGTAGTCGTTGGACGACAGCCAGACGGCGTCGTACTTCCCGTCCGCCTGTCCGGAAGCGATCTGTTCGACCGCGTCGAGCGTCCCGGTCCAGGTCGGCTGCACGGTGACGCCGGTCTCCTTGCGCGCCTGCTCCAGGACGGGCTTCATGTCGGAGAGTTCACTGGAGGCGAGCACGCGCAGGGTGCCGGGCCGGTAGGTGGCGGCCGGACCGCCGCCGGACTCGTCCCCGCCGCCCGAACAGGCGCCGGCGCCGGCCAGCAGCACCAGGCCGAGCAACGCCGACGCGGCACGAAGCGCCTTCCGGTCGGGGAGGCCCTCCCGCGGCGTCACAGCCCGCCCCCTTCCAGCGCGCCGGCCGGGCGGGTGCGCTCCAAGTGCGCGCTCGCCTGCTGGAGTTCGCCGGTCAGCGCCTCGACGGTCGCCGCCATCGACTCCGTCGCCTGGACCTTGTACGTGTCGATGGCGTCCAGCGTCCGGTAGATCTGCTGGAACGCCGTGCGCAGCGTCTCCGCACCCACAGCCGGGTCGGCCGCGATGCGCTGGATCTCCCCGCTCTGGGTGGCAAGCATCCCGGCGTTGCCGCGGATCAGATCCTCGGTCGTCGCGCGGAGCGTGTTGACCTGTTCGGTCACCTTGCGCTGGCTGTCCAGGGCGGAGGCCAGCATTACGGCGATGCGCAGCGCCGAGACGGTCGTGGTCGCCGCCCGGTCGACGCCCTTGATCAGTTCCTCGTTGTTGCGGCGTACGACATCCATCGCGAGGTACCCCTGCGTGCACACCGCGAGCTGCGTCAGCAGGTCCTGCTGCTTCTGCCGGACCGGGAAGAGGACATCGGCGCGCAGGGCATCCGCCTGGGCCGGGTCGGCGGTCCCGGCGGCGGCGATACGCTGCTCGACCGCTGCGTCGAGTGCCTCGGTGAGAACGGCGTACTCCTGGAGCTTGCCCATCGTCTCCCACAGCCGGGTGCGTTCGGTGTGGAGCGCGGCGTTGTCGCGGCGCAGTTCGTCCTGGCCCCCGCGCAGCGAGCCGACGATCTTGTTCAGAGTGGCTTGCGAAGAGGCGTACTTGGCGACATGGTCCCGCAGCCTGTTGCCGCCGGGCAGTTTGGCCAGCAGCCGCCGTGCCCCCTTGCCCGGGGTGTCGCGCGGGTCCAGGTCCTCCACTGTGCGTCGGAGTTCGACCAGGGAGGAGGAGACGCGGGACTGAGCGTCCTCGCCACCGGTGGACAGGCTGCGCACGGTACGGTCCAGCATCCGGTTCGACTGCTGCGCGGCGCTGCGGATGTCGCCCGACCCGAGCCCGGCGATCTCGCCGATCCGGGTGGCGAACTCGGGGGAGCGTGCGTCCAGGCCGACGAGGGTGGCGACGTACTCCGCGGCGCGGCGCGCCATGTCCTCCCGTACGCCGTCGCCGACCGGTACCAGCCCGGCGGCCTGTTCCCTGCCGACCCGGGCGACCGGCTCCGGCGGGGTGAGGACCAGCTCACTCTGTTCGGTTGTCATCTTCGGGACTCCCTAGCCCCGGGCCCGCTGCGCCATCGCGTGCAGCACCTTGGAGGTGGGCACGGGCGCCTGGCGGACTCCGGTCAGCTTCTGGTTGAGGTAAGCGGTGTGGGCCGCGGTCGCGGCGGTGAACTCGGGCGCGGCGCCCTGCGGGCGGTAGCCGTGGCGTACGGCCAGCTCGCGCAGCCGCTTGTCGGTGCTGAGCAACTCGCCCAGGGCTCGCCCCAGTTCGGTCAGGGGAACGAGGGTGTGGTCGCTGGCGACGGTGGTGTCCGGGTAGAGGACCACGAGGTCACCCACCTCCTGCTCACGCATGAGCAGGGAGGCCACCTGCGACTCGTAGACCAGCACCAGCGGGTTTCCGACCCCGCTGATGAAGTCCCGGAACGGGGCGTCGCTGCTGGTCTGCTGCGCGCCCTGGACGGTGACCAGCTTCCGGAGCAGGGGAGCGGTCCGGCCGACGGACGCGTCGTCCGTGGCGACCTTGCCGCCGTCGGCGACATAGGACGCGGCGGCCAGATACAGCGCCCCCGAGTTGGAGGCGACGGGATCGGTCGTGGTGATGAAGACCGTCCCGGTCAGCTCGCTCTGTCCGGCGGCGCCGTCCAGCTGCTGCCAGGTCCTGTCCGCCCCGGCGGCCTTCAGATAAGGCTCCATCAGCAGCGTGCCGGTCGCCTTGCCGCCCATCCTGGCCAGGCCGTTGGCCGCGAGGACGCGTGCCGCGCCGCTGTGCGCGACGACCACGAGCGGCGAGTAGAAGGGCCGCGGCGGCGTGCCCTTGAGGGCAGACTTGCGCAGCAGCTCATCGGCCGGTGCCTTGCTGCCGGGGAAGGCGAAGTCGTAGCCCTTGAGCGGGAGTTGTTCCATCGCCCAGGAGCCGGCGGTCTCCGCCTTCACGGTGAAGCCCTTGGCAGCAAGGGCCTTCACCACATCCGGATCGGCGAAGAACTCCGCCTTCTCCGATCCGATCACTCCGCGCACGGTCTTCGTTGCCGTGGCGCCTTCCGACTCCTGGCTCTTCCGGCCTGCCACGACGGCTACTGCCACGCCGCCGATGAGCAGGACCGCCAGGACGATTCCGAGGATTCGTCTCACGGGGGCAGCGTGCCCGCGGAAACCCACATTCCAGGCTGAGTTGAATGAACGACGGGTGTCCGCCTGATCCCGGTACGCAACCGGAAGGGGACTCTCCGCCGGGACTCTCCGCCGGGACTCTCGGACAGGACTCTCCGGCCGGGCGGGCGTGCGCCCGGGCTCGAAGGGGGTGTGTGGCACCCGGTCCGCGCGCCTCCGCGGCCCGCGGACCGGGGCCGTCAGTGGGCGCTCGCCAGTTCCAGCGCGGCGGAGTGCGCGTCCATACGCTCGGCCGCGAGGATCGCGGCGGCGGTGTCGGCACGGGAGGCGGCGACGACCAGGGCGCGGCCCGCGATGTCGTAGGCACGGCGGTGGAGGACGCCGGCGCCGGCGTCGGTGAGGCCCGTGTGGCGGACCGGCGGGGCGCCGCGCAGCCTGGCAACCTGGCCGGCGATGCGCTCGGCGGCCCCCGCGTCGCCCAGCTCGTCGGTGACCGCAAGGAGCGCGGCCAGATGGCCTGCGAGCTGGATGTCCAGCTCCTCCTCGCGGCTGCGGTGCGGGTAGTCGGCGCCACGGTCCATGCCATGGACCGACTTGGTGCGGATCGGCTCGTACATGGGGATGGCCTCCTGCGCGGGTCGTCAGGAGGCCATCCTAGCTTAGATGCAGTCTAAAGTTGAGTGGTGTCTGAGGGTGGCCGGATTACGGCTGGGTGTAGCCGTCCAGGAAGTTCCCGATCCGGGTGACCGCGTCCGCGAGATCCTCGGTGTTCGGCAGGGTGACGATCCGGAAGTGATCCGGCTCCGGCCAGTTGAAGCCCGTGCCGTGCACGACCATGATCTTCTCGGCACGGAGGAGGTCGAGGACCATGGCCCGGTCGTCCTTGATCTTGAAGACCTTGGGGTCGAGCCGCGGGAAGAGGTACAGCGCGCCCTTCGGCTTGACGCAGGTCACCCCGGGAATAGCGGTGAGCAGCTCGTACGCGGTGTTCCGCTGTTCCAGGATCCGGCCGCCGGGCAGGACGAGGTCCTCGATCGACTGGCGGCCGCCGAGCGCCGTGGCCACCGCGTGCTGCGAGGGCATGTTGGCGCAGAGCCGCATATTGGCCAGGATCGTCAGACCCTCGATGTACGAGGCGGCGTGCGCTTTGGGCCCGCAGACCGCCATCCAGCCGCTGCGGTAGCCCGCGACCCGGTAGTTCTTGGACAGCCCGTTGAACGTCAGGGTCAGCAGATCCGGGGCGATGGCGGCCGTCGGGGTGTGCGTGGCGCCGTCGTAGAGGATCTTGTCGTAGATCTCGTCGGAGCAGACGACCAGGTTGTGCCGGCGGGCGATCTCCGTCAGGGAGCGCAGCATCTCGTCGTCGTACACCGCGCCCGTCGGATTGTTCGGGTTGATGATGACGATCGCCTTGGTGCGATCGGTGATCTTCCGCTCGACGTCGGCGAGGTCGGGCATCCAGTCGGACTGTTCGTCGCAGCGGTAGTGCACGGCCGTGCCGCCCGCGAGGGAGACCGACGCGGTCCACAGCGGATAGTCCGGGGCCGGCACGAGGACCTCGTCGCCGTCGTCGAGCAGCGCCTGCATCGACATCTGGATCAGCTCGGAGACGCCGTTGCCGAGGTAGATATCCTCGACGTCCAACTCGATGCCCTTGGTCTGGTAGTGCTGCATGACCGCGCGGCGTGCGGACAGCAGACCCTTCGCGTCGCCGTACCCGTGCGCGCCGCCGAGGTTGCGCAGCATGTCTTCGAGGATCTCGGGCGGGCACTCGAAACCGAAGGCGGCGGGGTTGCCGGTGTTGAGCTTGAGGATGCGGTGACCTGCTGCCTCGAGCCGCATCGCCTCCTCGAGAACCGGGCCCCGGATTTCGTAACAGACGTTGGCGAGCTTCGTTGACTGGATCACCTGCATGCCGGGAGCTTACGGGGCCTCGGTGACGTCCGCCTCGTCTTTTGAGGCGCTTTTGAGCCGCACGGCCGTGACGAGAATGTCCCGTTTGGCGCATCACTCGGTGGGAGCGCCGTCTGCCCTTCGAAAACACCGACGCGACGCGGCCGACACCTGCGGTTTACGCGGGGCAGGAGCGGCCGACGGCCGGCGATGTTGTCCTCGTCACCCCCGGAGGGGCAGGCTGCCGGTACCGGATCGGTGCCCGGACGCGGTGACGGCGCTGAGGGCCGTCACCCGTCGGCGCACTTCCTGGGGCGGGAGGAGACGCGGGTCGACTGGGTCGGGGACCTTCCGGCAGCCCCGGCACAGCCCGCCTTGTTCAGCCCGGCCTTCGCGGCAGCGCCGTTCGGCCGGAAACTGCCAGGCGTCTTCGGGTCGGGCTTCGCCTTGGGTGCGCGGACCATGGTCGCGAAGCAGCCACGGCCCTGGACTCCGGCAGGCCCGTGGAATTCGGGGAAACCGTGCTGCGCACAGAAGGGCTTGAGCGCCAGGGCCGGTCCTTGCTCTGGCGCGATGTGGCGGCGATCGAACCGACGGACAACGGCAGTGTCCGGATCACGGCCTGTGGACACAGTGGTGACTGGGCCTCAGAATCCCGGTTTCCCAACCTGGCTGCCTTTTGCATCCTGTCGCAGAGATTTCTCTGGTACCGCGATGCCGAAGTCGGCCCTCAGCACACGCACGACTTCGTCGTGACCGGACAGGTCCCGTTCCGTGCGGGTGCCGTCCGGCCGGGTCTCGACGAAGTGATGATCGTTGAGCGAAAGATGGGCGTCCGGCGTCGTCCGCTGGATGTAGAGCGTGTGGGAGAAGGGGGAGCGGGGATTCGTCGCGACGTGCCAGTTGATGACCTCGAAGTCCGGGGGCTCGTACGGCTCCAGGGTGAAGGCGTACTGGTCCGTCCACGCGCCGTCCTCGTACGCCTGGAGCACCCACAGCTCCAACGGCCCGTTGTGCGGCTGGTGGACGAGGCGGTGCCGGCGGGTGCCGTCCCGGAACTCGGTGTCCGCGACCAGCGGGACCGCTTCGAGCAGTGCGCCGCCCGCGCCGAAGCCGACGTCGGCGATATACGGCTGCTCCTCACCCGGCACGTCGAGCAGCAGCAGCATGTGCGTACGCGGCCGGATCGCACCCTTGGCGCCCAGCACGACGCGCGCGGCCAGGCGCGTGACGCCGAAGCCGAACGCCTCCAGCACGGCGGCGAAGAGCGTGTTGTGCTCGTAGCAGTATCCGCCCCGGCCACCGCGGACCAGTTTCGCCTCCAGGTCGGGCAGCGCGAGGGAGGGCGCGGACCCGGCGAGCGGGTCCAGGTTTTCGAACGGGATGCCGTACATATGGGCGAGGTGCAGGGAGCGCAGCGTCTGCACGTCCGCCCGCCGCTCCCCGGTCCAGCCGGTCCGGGCGAGGTAGGCGCCGAGGTCGAACTGCGGGGTGTTCTCTGTATCGGCCATACGGTTGACCCTACGTACCCCTCCACGGCCCTGCCTCGGCCCACGCGGTGACCGGCATTCCTCCCTTGGTCCTAGGCCGTTTCGGACCTGGGCCGGCTTCGGTCCCGGGCTGCCGTCGCTCCTGGGCCGCCTTCGGAGGTCGGTCGTTCTGTGCGACGATCCCGTCACGTCGGTCTTGACGACGTACGCCGGACCGACCGGCCCGCCAGGACATCCGTCCGCCTTCCGTCTTCGATCACGAGACGGCCGTCGATCAGGACATGCGGGATACCGGTCGGGAGGGTACGCGGGGCGTCGAAGGTGGAGCCCGCCGCGACCGTCTCGGGGTCGAAGAGGACGAGGTCGGCGCGGTAGCCCTCCCGTACGAGGCCGCGGTCGGGGAGGCGGAGACGGGCCGCCGGGCGGGAGGTCAGGTGGGCGACCGTCTCCTCCAGGCTCAGGATGCCCAACTCCCTCGCGTACCGGCCGAGGTAGTGGGGGAAGGTGCCGTACGCGCGCGGATGCGGCTTGTAGCCCTGGAGGATTCCGTCGCTGCCGCCGGTGTGCACCCGGTGCCGCATGATCGCGCGGACGTTCTCCTCGTGGCCGACGTGCTGGAGGATCGTCGAACCGAGCCTGTCGTCGATCAGCAGACGGCGTGCGGTGACCCAGGGCTCCTCGTTCCTCTCCGCCGCGCTGCGTGCGATCGTCTTGCCGACGCAGCCGGCCAGCCCCGGATCGGCGACCCCCGAGATCTCGATGGTGTCCCACTCGATGGGCACTCCGTGGCAGCCGTCGGCGCCGACCTCCTCCAGGACGTATCGGATCTTCTCGGCCGTCTCGTCGTCCCGCAGCCGTGCCAGGACCGCTTCCGGACCGCCCTCGCTCGCCCAGCTGGGCAGCATCGCGACGAGCGTGGTGCAGCCCGGCGTGTAGGGATAGCTGTCGAGGGAGATGTCCGCGCCACCGGCCAGTGCGTCGTCCAGCAGTGCGAGCAGCTCCGGCGCCTTCCCCTCGTTCACGCCGAAGTTCATCGTGGCGTGCGCGAGGTGGAGGGCGCAGCCGGCGTCACGGGTGAGGCCGACCATCTCCTCGTACGCCTGGAGTGCGCCCGCCCCGTAGGACCGGTGGTGCGGGCAGTAGTAGCCGTCGTACTGCGCCACGACCCGGCACAGCTCGGCCAGTTCGGCGTCGTTCGCGTACATGCCGGGCGTGTAGGTGAGGCCGGACGACATGCCGACCGCCCCCTCCTCCATCCCCTGCGCGACGAGCTGCTTCATCCGCTGTATCTCGGTCGGGGTCGCGCGGCGGTCCTCCCAGCCGACCGCGTACATCCGGACCGTGCCCTGCGGGATCAGATACGCCGCGTTGACGGCGACGCCCTGCCCCTCGAAGTTCCGGTCGAGCCGGTCCAGGTACTCGCCGACGGTCCGCCAGTCGAAGTCGATGTCGGAGCCGTCGCCGTTCCAGCCGGTGATCTGGCTGCGCACCTCGGCGAGTGTGCGGTCGTCGACCGGCGCGTACGACAGCCCGTCCTGGCCCAGGACTTCGAGGGTCACTCCCTGGGCGGCCTTGGCGGAGTGGTCGGGGTCGCGCAGCAGGGCGAGGTCGCTGTGCGCGTGCATGTCGATGAAACCGGGGGCGAGCGCGAGGCCGCTCGCGTCCAGAGTCCGTCTGCCGGAGAGGCGCGGACCGTCCCCCTCGCGCCGGACGGCGGCGATCCGGCAGCCGTCCGGGCCGCGGTCCAGGGCGACATCGGCCCGGTACGAGGCGCCGCCCGTACCGTCGACGACTTGTGCGTCGCGGATGACGAGTTCCATGGCGCGCCTCTCAGAAAAACGTGCGGACGAAGTCGGTGACCGTGCCGTCCGCCGCCACCAGCGGGATCAGCTGCCACTTGTCGAACACCGTGCAGGGGTGGGACAGCCCGAGGCCCACCCAGTCGCCCACCTCCAGCCGCGCCGACTCGTCGGTACGTACCCAGGTGTGCTGGTCGGACAGGCCACTGACGGTGATGCCGGTGGCGGGGCGGATGTCGCCGGTGCGGGCGTCACGTACGACCTGCGCCTCGGGCAGGCCGAGGTCGTAGGCGGCGTCGCGCTTGCCGGCGTTGAGGAACGCCTGCTGCGGGGTGGGTCGTGAGACGACCTGGGCCCACAGCCGGAAGGCCGGCTCCAGTGCGCCTTCCCCGGGGACCCGGTTGAAGGGGGTGAGGTGCTTGTAGTGGCCGTCGTCGTGGGAGACGTACGCACCGGAGCGCAGCAGCTTCAGTACGGGGAGGGAGAGGTCGGGGATCTCCGCGAAGACGTCCGCCACCGCGTCGAACCAGGCGCTGCCGCCCGCGCTGACGACGATCTCGTCGAGCCCGCACCCGGCGAACCGGCCCGCCTTGTCGAAGTCCGCCGCGAGGGCGGTGAGCCGGCGCAGCCAGGCGTGCACGCGGCCGCTGTCGGCGTCCGGTACCTCGCCCTCGTAACCGGCCACGCCCACCAGGCGCAGGGTGCCGGCCGCGGCGACCGCGTCGGCGACCGCGGCGCAGTCGGCGTCGCTGCGGGCGCCGGTACGGGCGCCGTCGCCCGCGGCCAGCTCCACGACCACATCGACGGGCCGGCGGGCGCCCGCGTCGCGCAGCGCGGCGTCCATCAGCTCGACGCCGCGCACCGAGTCGGCGTAACAGATGAACCGGAAGCCGGGGTCGGCGTCCAGCTGCCCCGCCAGCCAGCGCAGAGCCGCCGCGTCGACCAGCTCGTTGGCGAGGAAGATCCGCTGGATGCCGAAGGCGCGGTAGACACGTGCCTGGTGGGGGACGGCGGCGGTGATGCCCCAGGCACCGCGTTCCAGCTGGCGTTCGAAGAGCTGCGGCGACATGGAGGTCTTGCCGTGCGGGGCGAAGGCGAGCCCGTGCTGCTCGGCGTACGTCTCCAGGAGGGCGAGGTTGTGTTCGAGCGACTCGGCGGACAGGGCGAGTACGGGGGTGGTGAACCCGCCGGTGAAGAGGTTCCGGTGCTCGGCCGCCAGGGCGCCGACTGTGAGGCCCGCGGCCTCCGCGTCCGGCGGCAGGGCCTTGAAGCGGTGGTCGGCCGGTTCGAGGGCGAGTCGTCCGACGGCGGTGTCGGCGGCCATGGGGTCCTCCAGGAAGGTCGCATCCATCGCGTTGCACTCTCTGCAACGCCCATTGCGCATTTCGCTTACCGCTGTCTAACATCCGAGCCAACGGCGGGTCAATGGTGCCCGTCGACGGACAGTTGAGGAGCCTGAGCGATCGTGACCGCCCCCGGACCGGCAACCGGCTGCACGACCGGATACGCGGATGTCGTCGCACTCGGCGAGTCCATGGTCACGTTCCTCCCCTCGTGCCCGGGCAGCCTCGCCGACGTGCCGTCGTTCGAGCGCGCAATCGGCGGCGCCGAGTCCAACGTCGCCTGCTGCCTGGCGGCGTCCGGGCATACGGCGAAGTGGATCAGCCGGGTCGGCGCGGACGGCTTCGGCGACCACCTGGTCGCCGCGATCGCGGCGTACGGCGTCGACACGACGGCGGTCCAGCGTGACCCCCGCCGCCCGACGGGCATCTACTTCCGCACAGCCGGAGAACGCGCCACGGGCCGGGCACCGGCGCACGCTGGAGCCGCCGCCGGTGGGGCGAGTGCCGTGCCGGCGGGCGGTGGGACGAGTGCCGCGCCCGCCGCCGGGGCCGACGGGTTCGCCGAGGTCGCCTACTACCGGGCCGGTTCCGCCGCCTCCGCGATGTCGCCGCGGGCCATGCCGTACCGGGACCTGTGGTCCGGGCGGATCCTGCACCTCTCCGGGATCACCGCCGCCCTCTCCGACGACTGCCTGGCCCTGATGCGCGAACTCACCACCCGTCGCCCCGGCCGGCCCCTCGTCTCCTTCGACGTCAACCACCGCGCCGGCCTGTGGCGCGGCGCCGAGGGCCCCCGGGCCCTCCTCGACCTCGCGCGCGGCGCCGACATCGTCTTCGTCGGCGAGGACGAGGCGGAGGCCGCCTGGGGTCTGACCGACGGCCAGGCCATCCGCGCGGCACTCCCGGAACCGCAAGTCCTGGTGGTCAAGCAGGGCGCCGGGGGAGCCACGGCCTACACCTGCGGGGCCGGCGACGCTCCCGCTCCCGGCGGCCTCCCGCTCGCGGATGCGCGGGCGGGCGGGAGCGCGCGGGCACCCGGCGGCGACACCGTCACCTTCGTGCCCGCCGTCGACGTCGACGTCGTCGCGTCGGTCGGGGCCGGCGACGCCTTCGCCGCCGGGTTCCTCTCCGCCACGCTCCGGGGACTGCCCCCGGAACTGCGGCTCCGGCACGGACACCTCATGGCCGCCGCCGCCCTCACCGTCCCAGGTGACCTCGGCACTCCGCCCTCCCGCGCACACGCGGACCGCCTTGCCGAACTGGACGGCCCGGCCTGGGAGACACTTCACCTCGGCCCCGGCTGGACCGCGGCAGGGGCAGGGGAGGACCAGGTGGAGGTACGTACCGTATGAGCCAGACAGTCGACCGCGCGCTGAGCATCCTGCCGCTGCTCGCGGAGGGGCCCGCAGACCTCGGGCAGGTCGCCGACCGCCTCGGCGTGCACAAGTCAACCGCCCTCCGGCTGCTGCGCACGCTCCACGAGCACGGCCTCGTCTACCGCCAGCAGGACCAGCGCTACCGCCTCGGCGCCCGCCTCTTCGCACTCGCCCAGGAGGCCGTCGAGAACCTCGACGTCCGGGAGATCGCACACCCGCACCTCACCGCGCTCAACGAGCAGTGCGGCCACACCGTCCACCTCGCGGTGTACGAGGAGAAAGAGGTCCTCTACATCGACAAGGTCGAGAGCCGCTACCCGGTCCGGATGTACTCCCGGATCGGCAAGCCCGTCGCGATCACGGTCGCCGCCGTGGCCAAGCTGCTGCTCGCGGACCTGCCGGAGACCGAGCGGCGCGCGATCGCCGAGAAGCTCGACTACCCCATGTACACGCCCCGTTCGATCCCGAATGCCGGAGCCTTCCTCAAGGAGCTGGCGACCGTGCGCGAACAGGGCTGGGCCACCGACCTCGGCGGCCACGAGGAGTCCATCAACTGCATCGGGGCCCCCGTCCGCGGTGCGGACGGCCGGGTCGTCGCCGCCATGTCGGTCTCCGCGCCGAACGTCGTCGTCACCGCCGAGGAACTCCTCGCCCTCCTGCCCCTGGTGCGTCGCACCGCCGATGCCATCAGCCGGGAGTACTCAGGAACCGGCCCGAAGGGGGACAGCACCCCATGACCGAGAGGGACACCGCATGACCGAGAAGCTCGAGAAGACCGCACTCACGCCCGCCACCCATACCGCCCCGCCCGCCAAGTTCTCGCACGGCGTCCGCAAGGGCAACATCCTCCAGGTCGCGGGCCAGGTCGGCTTCCTGCCCGCGGTGGAGGGCAAGGCCCCGACGACCGCCGGACCGACCCTGCGCGAGCAGACTCTCCAGACCTTCGCCAACGTCAAGGCGATCCTGGAGGAGGGCGGCGCGAGCTGGGACGACGTGATGATGATGCGCGTCTACCTCACCGACGTGGACCACTTCGCCGAGATGAACGCGATCTACAACGCGTACTTCGAGGAGCAGGGCCTGAAGGAGGCCCCTGCCGCCCGTACGACCGTGTACGTCGGTCTGCCCAAGGGCCTTCTCATCGAGATCGACGCCCTGGCCGTCCTCGGCTGACGCACAGCCGGCCCGGCCCCCCGCCGCTCCAGCACCGCGGCACGGCAGCCGGCAGGGTGCCGTGCCGTGATCCCCCCTGCCCGGAAAGTCCCCCGTTACTGATCTCCCTCACCCTGCGGGTGGCCCAGGGGTCGGCGACAGTCGCGATCGTCACCACGGCCGGCATCGTCCTGCCGCTGGTGGAGGGCGGCGGTCACTCGCAGGCCTTCCTGGCCCTGGTGATCACGGCGATCTCCGCCGGTTCGATCTTCGCCTCGCACGTCAACGACGGCGGGTTCCGGATCGTCGCGAAGTACTTCGGTATCAGCGAGCGCGACACCCTCAAGTCCTGGACGGTTCTGGAGTCGGTCCTCTCGGTCGCGGGCTTCGCGGTCGCGGCCGCACTGAGCCTGGCCGTCTAGGTCGTGTCCGATGGGTCGTGTGACGCTCCCGCTGGGCACTCGTTTCGGGGGATATGGGGCGGGGAGATCTTTCGGATGAAGAATGGGCTCGGTTGGAGCCGCACTTGCCGGCGAACCGCGGGCGGGGTGGACGCTGGCAATGCCACCGTCGTGTGATCAACGGGATTCTGTTCCGGCAGCGGACCGGCCTCCCCTGGCGGGGCCTGCCGTCCCGATTCGGCAGCTGGAAGACGGTTCACGACCGTCATCGAAGGTGGTCTGCGGACGGCACGTGGGAGAGAATTCTGCGGGCCGTCCAGGCCGACGCCGATGCCGAGGGCCGGATCGACTGGAGCATGGTCAGCGTCGATTCCACGACTTGCCGCGCTCATCAGCACGCGGCTGGCGCCCCCACTCGCGCCCCGAAGTCTCCGGGTCGGCGAAGGAGACCGGCGCGTCACCGTTCTGAGAGGCCCTGGGACGCTCGCGAGGCGGGCTCACCTGCAAGATTCACCTTGCCGGGGAGGGCGGGTGCCGCCCGCTCGGGTTTGTGATCACGCCCGGCCAGTGGGGGGACGCACCGCAGATGATTCCCGTTTTGGAAGAGATCCGCGTGCCCCGGCAGGCTGGTGGACGACCGCGTACTCGACCCCACCATGTCGGGGGCGATAAGGCGTACTCGTCACGCCGTAACCGGCGTCACCTGCGTAGGCGCCAGATCAAGCACACGATCCCCGAGCCGAGAGACCAGCGGGCCAACCGCCAGCGCCGCGGCAGCCGAGGTGGCCGACCCACCGGGTTCGACAAGACGGCCTACCGCCGCCGCAACGAAGTCGAGACGAGCAAGCCGCAGTGCTGTCATACCTGTGGCTCGATGGCATCGTCGTCGGTTCCTTCCGATCCGGTGTTCATGATGGTCTGCTGATGATG
>NZ_JBFBAS010000032.1:0-68679 GCF_040682335.1 Streptomyces sp. NPDC051219 | reverse complement strand
CGGCCGCCAACGGCGACATCCGTGACTGGGCGATCGACCGGCTGAAGACCCGCATCAAGCCAATGCTGCGCGAGGCTGGGGCACACACGCTCGCCAAAAGGGTAGACATCGATCTCGTCGTTCCCGCGCTCGACGCGGCGGCACCCTACCTCTACGCCAGCGCGGCAAGCCAGCGCTGAGCTGGTCCCCCGGCCGCGACAGAGCCCGTCGCGGCCGGGGAACCCCGTCGTCACTGCCCGGGGATCAGCAGGAGCTTCCCCGTGCTCGATCGCGACTCCAGAGCGGCATGCGCGTCCGCGGCCTTCTCCAGGGGATACGTCGCGCTGACCTGCGGGGTCAGCGTGCCTTCGGCTATCCACGCGAACAGCTCGCGGCTGGCACCCAGCAGCCGGTCGCGGGTCGCGACGTGGTCGAGCACAACCGGCTTGGTCAGCAGAATGCTCTTGGGCAGGTCCCACAGATCCACCGGCGGAACGGGGCCGCTCGCCTGGCCGTAGTAGACGACCAGGCCTTCACGCCGGACCAGGCGCAAGCTCGCCCCGATCGTGTCGGCGCCGACGCCGTCATAGACCGCGTCGAACTCGCCTTCCCCGAAACGCTGGACCAACTCCTCCTCGACATTCGGCGCGCTCGTGACGACGACCTCGGTGGCGCCGAACGAGGCAGCGGGGGCCTTGGCGGGTGAGGAGACCGTCCCGATCACGTGGTGGCCCTGCCGCGAGAGCATCTGGGTCAGCAGGGACCCCACGCCGCCGGCCGCCGCGTGGACCAACACCCGACCGGGCCGAGGCAGCAGGCGGGTGGCGAGTGTGGCCAGGTGATGGCTCGTGAGCCCCTGCGTCATGATGGCCGCGGCGGCCATGTCGTCGACCTCGTCGGGAACGGGAACGGCCGCATCGGCCCGGACCACGACCCGCTCCGCGTAGCTGGACCCGGCCATGTTCCAGGCGACCCGGTCACCGGGTGAGAAGTCCGAGGTGCCTGGCCCGACCTCGACAACGGTGCCGCTTCCTTCAAAGCCAGGAACGAACGGAACCGGTCGCTGCAGGATGCCGCCCCTGCGTTGGCGCACGTCCATGAAGTTGACGCCGGCCGCCGCGAGACGCACCAGCAGCTCGCCGGCACCCGGTGCGGGGTCTGGCAACTCAGCGGGCTTGAGAACCTCAGCGGGGCCCAGCGACGACACGACAATGGCCTTCATTCCAAACCTACTTCCCAGGCAACATCCTGAGTTGCCTGACTTTCGAACTGACTTCGCGGGAAGATGCGCACTGCGCTCTTTCCGCCCATGGCTTCCGCTTCTTGGGTGTCACGGGCAGTGCGGTGGACAACGACGTTTCCCAGAGCACGGGACAACTGCGTGAGGAGGGCGGTGACGCCGTCCTCCCAGTCAACCAGGCCGGCGGTTGGACGGACGATGATCAGCTCCAGTACGTCCGCAGGATGCGATGCCGTTCCCTCGATGACGGCGCCGCTCAGCGCGAGGTAGTCCGGTGCTGGGTGAAGGTGGGCCTGCGCCTGTTCGCGGACCGTATCGGCTATACGGCTATGCAGGTTTGTCAGCTGATGCAGAGCATCCCAAGCGATGTGGCTTGCGACGAGACGTACGGCTTCTCCTTTGCGCCTGGGGGCGATGAGGCCGAGCAGACCGAGGCGGAAGAGCGCCGCTTCCAGCTGGGTTGTCGTCACCGCAGCACCTTTGGACAGCTCGTCGAGAGTCAGCGGCCGGCCCGCGTCGACGGTGTGATGATCGACGAGGGCGGTGAGGAGTCGGCCTGAAGTTCCAGGCACCAGAGCGGACAGAGGGGTCCGGAAGTTCATGGCGCGTCCCGAACGTCCACAGCCGGCGAGTCCCTGAGGAACTCGCCAGCGACGATCCGGTTCAGTGCAGCTCTGGACAAACGAAACACTCCATTTCTGCAAAGGGTTCGGCCACACAGCAGGAGATAAGGGGTTCTCGGCGGCTTCGCAGGCAAGTGGCATCGACGACGAAGCCGACGAGAGTCTGATCTCCGGACGCTACGGTTCGACCGGTCAGATTCCGAATGGTTGATCATTCACAAGCGCGGAGACGGCCACGTGGAACTCCTTGATGACATCGAGGAATCCGGTCCTGCCCCACAACGCCAGACCCAGAACGGCGACGAATGCGGCCGTCACGTGCACGGCCCCCGGAAGGTCTCGACCCGACAACGTGCGCAGCCCCGAATCGTCTCCGCGCGCCCACGCCCGCGCTACCTCGGCAACAACGAACTCGTAGTGGAGCGGGGCTGCAGCAGCGACTTCATCGGCATGCCGAACCAGGTCGCCAAGCTTCCACTGCTCGCCGGTCAACTCCATGATGCTGATGGTGGAGCGCAGCAGACCACTCAGGACGGCATACACCTCTGACCAGCCGCTTGCGTTCAAACCAGCCAGCGCGTCTTGCACTGCGATGGCGTCGTGGTTCGCGTAGCCCTGGACAACCTCCAGCGCGCGGTCGTAGGCGGTCTTCCCCGCATGGTCGCTCATGTGGCTGACATTAATGCCTCCCAGAGGGGCAAAAATCGGTCTCTTGACGCAACATGCATCGGGAAAAAGCACTAAGACCCTGACCACTCCTCCATGAGCAAGAGCGTTCCTGCACATGAGCGCCGCCAGATCTTCGGGCTGCGTCGCCTTCAATGCTGCCGACGGCATCCCCGGCCCAGCCATGTCCGCCCGGTCGGATGCACGTAACTGCCCCCAGATCTGCGCCGACCGGCACCAGGACGCTTCCGGTCTCCTGGGGACATGGAGATAAACCGCGTACCGCCCCCCGTGTAACCTGACCCCGGGGTGCTCTTGGACAGCAGCACCGACCGGCGACTGGCTGTCAAGCACTGGCTATTGTGACGCTTCCGGTCCAGGGCCGGAAACGGGTTCGGCTGGACGGCACGGCCCATGAAGAGAATCGGGGCGAGCGCGTCCACCGCCGGAGAGAGCCGACCTGGCAGTGCGCCGCGAAGCAGTCGGAGACACAAGCACGCTGAAGACCCCCGAGAAGTCGCTGCCGCGTACGGACACCTCGAAGCCCTCGCCAACGTCGCCCGCTTCCAGCACGAAGCCCACGACATCGACGGAGCAACGCGCCCAGCCCGTGAAGCAATCGTGTTACGAGCAGGCACCGGGAGCGTTCGCTCAACAGGCGCGCCGGGACCCCGGCGTGGCCGGGCTCCCGGCGCGGGATCTTCCTGTCCCCGTAGGTCAGGTGACCCTGCCTTCGTTGGACTGCACTCGGACCGGTCCGGTTCACCAGCCGGGTGATGCGTGGACCGTGTCCCTGCGGCCGCCCCTGCTCGCTCCCGCGCACTCTGAGACGGCGTTTCGTCGTCACCGTTCGATGGTGTCCGCGAGCATGGCCGTCAGAGTGGTGTCGTCGAGGCGGGATCCGTCCCAGGTGACCGTCAGCCGGCTGATCCGCTGGTGCTCGTCGAGTTCGATGGCGGAGATGCCCTGGCCGACCGCCATACCCTTGTTGATCCATTCGTAGCCGCCGCCCTGGGGGCTGCCGACAGTGTGCCGGATCGTGGCGCCGCGGCCGTAGGGCAGCCTGGTGTAAGACCGCTTGATGTAGGCGTCAATGGCGAGCGGGCCCACGATTGTGGTACGCAGCGCCAGGTCCTCGAAGGTGGCGTCCGACGTGAACAGCCCCGTGGTGTCGCCGCGGTTGAGTGCCGAGTTCAGGCGGTCTACGGCCGTTTTCAGGACCGGCGACGACTGGTCGCCGACGACGTCCTCGCCGAAGGTTTGCGGGAATTCGGCCTCGGGTACGCGGAGCTGGTTCATTGCGTCGATACCGAAGTGGCGGCCATCCCAGTAGTCGACCCAGCGGGTTATCAGACCGTCGCTGAAGTCGAGTGCGGTGATGGCGCGGACTTCGCCGCCGAATAGCTCGGGTGTGTCGGTGAACAGTACGATCGCACTGCGTTCGTCGCCGATGATCCGGGTGGGGTAGGAACGCGCGGTGTCGGGCCAGGTCGGCATGTACTGGTCCCAGACGGCTTTCAGCGCGTTCCAGGTCGGCATGTACCAGCCCAGGGTCGAGTCCGTGTAGAACATCGGATCCCGCGCGAAGTATTCCATGGAGCGGTCGAGGGAGCGGCTCGTCTTGTCCCGAAACAGGCTGGTCAACCGCTGTGTCACGCGCGCTGTCGCGTGGTCGGCAACCAATGCGGGGTTCGGAACCTGCGACACAACAGCGGCGGCCGGATCTGTGCCGCCAACGAGCGTTGAGGCTGAGCCGGAAGGCGTTACCTGAGACATACAGAGGTCTCCCAACTCTCTGAGGCCACGGCTAATCATGGTGGTTTGTTCGGGGGCGGTGAACGAACGTGTCGAGGCGACCTGTGTGGCACCGTTCCGCCGATGACGCGCCCGGAGGGCCTGGGCGGCACCGGTGAGGCGACGGCCCGCTTTCAGCACGGCGTGTGCCGGCTCTGACGCCCGTTTGCAATTCGAGACATGGCTGCGGTGAGCCGGGACGTGACAACGGCCTGTGCGCCGATTGAGGTGAGGGCGCGGCCCTCACCGGGAAACAGCACGGTCTTGTCGATGCCCAGGTGTGTTAACAGCGACGACCCGGGTCTGGACGGATGACGTCGATCCAGTCGGCCTTGCAGACCGCGGACGCCGCCCGTGTCACGCCGGCCAGGCCCAAGGGGCTGCCGGTGAGCACATCGAGGAACCCATGATTCGTCCTCGGCTCCGATGTACGCCGACCTTACCTCGTCACGGTCATGGATCGCACTCATCCGCTCTCCCTCACCACTGATGAGCCGGCCCTCATACCAAGGACACTCTGGCTATTTGGCATAGTGGCTTAGCTACTTTCGGAGTGTGACTGTGGCGACATCCCGCTGTCAAGAAGGTGAAACAAACAAGTCGACCTCGCCGGGTATCTGGCCGCGGCGCAACCCGCACCCTCGACCCCCGACGACTTCGCCGCCGCCGCCGGCTCGCCGCGCCGCCACGCACCGCCTGCCTGTGGCGGCCACGGGTCCCGGCCGAGCAGGCGAGCCACTACGAGACCCAACCGGCAAGCGCCATGGCCGACGGTCAGGGAAGTGACGCGCTCTCGTCAGGGCGATCAGCCAGGGCCGCGATCAGCGTGGCGTGGCGGCCGCCGAACAAACACAGCTGGTGACGACGCATGGACACGCCGTCACAAGATGGCTGAATTAGAGCAATTCTTGACTTATCATCTGAGGCGATGCACTTTTGGTTATGCCACTTAGCCAATAACGTTGGGAAGCTGTCGGTGATGGCGGCTACAGGCACAGCGGCCAGGGGCAGGCTCTCACCGACCGGCCACGCCCGAGGAGCGCATCGCCATTCGGCCGGACGCAGGGCCCCCACCCCCGGACCCGGCCAACCGGCAGCTGCGGCTGTCGTCTGCACTCTTGTGCCGGCGCGTACCGCACAAGTCCCGCCGTCCCCGACGTGCTCTGCAGAAGGGATGACAGCGATGCCCGAAGTTGAGGGCAGTCCGCCGGAAGCCGGGCGAAAGGCCGGGCAGCCGCCCTGTTCCGCCTTGGCGCTGGTCGATGCGCAAGGGACGGTG
Organism: Streptomyces sp. NPDC051219; assembly: GCF_040682335.1. Lineage (NCBI taxonomy): Bacteria > Bacillati > Actinomycetota > Actinomycetes > Kitasatosporales > Streptomycetaceae > Streptomyces > Streptomyces sp. NPDC051219. The sequence goes on along the minus strand of NZ_JBFBAS010000032.1, from coordinate 63,098 downwards.
GTCGCGTGGACTCCGGCCGCTGAGCGGCTCGTCGGCTTCTCGTCCCGGGATGTGGTCGGCGGTTCCGTCGCGCGGGTGTTGTCCGCATTCGGGGACATCACCAGTGCGTCGGTGCTCGCCGAGCGTCGCGGCGAGGACTGGTCCAGCCCTGTCGGTCTGTCCGACCGCGATGGCCGCAGCGTCGAGGTGCATCTGCGGGCCAGCCGCCTGTTGGGCCAGGACGGAGGAACGCATTGGCTCGTCTCCGCGACCAGCCCGGACACGAATCCGCCGTGGCCGGTCAGCGGAGTGGAGCCGGAGTCGCTTTTGGCCGCGTCACCGATCGGAATCGCTGTCCGTGACCTGGAACTGCGCTACATGTGGGTGAACGACGCCCTGATCCACCAGGACGGCATACCCCGCGAGAAACGGCTCGGGCGACGGCTGAGCCAAGTGCTCCCGGGAGTCGGGGCGCAGAAGGCCGAGGCGGTGATGCAGCAGGTTCTGGACAGCGGCGTCGGGACAGTCGACCACGAGTACCGGGCGTGGCCGCCGACGGATCCGCGCCGGGAGCATTTGTTCTCCACGTCCTTCTTCCGCCTCGATGACGCGCAGGGTCGCGTTCTGGGCGTGTGCGCCATGAGCGTCGACGTCACGGACAGACAGCGGTCGCATGAGCGTCTGACCATGCTCCGTGAGGCCGGCACGCGCATTGGAAGCACGCTGGACGTGATGCGGACCGGGCAGGAGCTTGCCGACCTCGCCGTGCCGCGCCTCGCCGACTACGTCACCGTGGACCTGGCGGAGACGGTCCCACTCGGCGAGGAGTCCCTCGCCCGGCTGGGAGCGATCCGCGGGCACATACCCGTCTTCCGCCGTGCCGGCGTGGCATCGATCCACGAGGGGGCTCCGGAATCCCTCTGGCCGCGCGGGGAACCGGTCTTCGTCCCGGCTTCCTCGCCTTTCACCGAGGTCTTGACCTCCGGCAGCTCCCACCTGGAGGCGCTGCTGGACAGCTCTCCGGGCACCTGGTTCGATCAGGATCCGCGACGGGCGGAAAAGGTCCGCGAGTACGGGATGCACTCCTTGATGATTGTGCCCATCCACGCGCGCGGCGCCGTGCTGGGCGTGGCGCTCTTCGTCCGGACCGACGACCCGGAGCCGTTCGATGAGAGCGATCTGCTACTCGCCGAGGAACTCGTCACCAGGGCCGCCCTGGCGCTCGACAACGCCCGCAGGTATGTGCGCGAGCGCAACTCGGCCTTCGCGTTGCAACGCGACCTGCTCCCGCGCCGCCTCACCGGCGGACCCGCCGTCGAGGTCGCCTCCCGCTACCTGCCGGCGGACATCGATGCCGGCGTGGGAGGTGACTGGTTCGACGTCATACCGCTGTCCGGCGCCCGGGTGGCGCTCGTGGTCGGCGACGTCGTCGGGCACGGAATCAACGCCGCGGCGACCATGGGCAGGCTGCGCACCGCGGTACACACGCTCGCCAAACTCGACCTGCCCCCCGACGAGCTGCTGGCCCACCTGGACGACACAATCGTCCAACTCACCGAGGAAGGCGAGGACCAAGGCGCGGCGGCGTCGGGAGCCACCTGCCTGTACGCCGTCTATGACCCCGTCACCAGGACGTGCACCATGGCACGGGCGGGACACCCGCCACCGGCGATCGTCTCACCTGCCGGCCGGGTCACCTTCCCCGACCTGCCCTCCGGCCTGCCGCTCGGCATCGGGATGGCCTCCTTCGAAACCTTGGAACTGGAACTGCCCGAAGGCAGCGTGCTCGCCTTCTACACCGACGGCCTGATCGAGTCCCGCGACCAAGACCTCGACGAGGGGATGCATCGCCTGGCCAGCGCCCTGGCCGGGTCCGGCCGCCAACTGGAAGAGCTCTGCTCGGCCGTGACCGGAATCTTGCCGACCGGTGCGCCGACCGACGACGCCACGCTGCTGCTCGCCCGCACCCGCGCCCTCGGCCCGGCCCAGTTCGCCCAGTGGCAGCTGCCGAACGAGCCGGTCGTCGTCGCAAGGGCCCGGGCATTGGCGGTACGCAAGCTGGCTGAGTGGGGGCTGGATCACCTCGCGGCCTCCACCGAACTGATCGTCAGCGAGCTGGTGACCAACACCGTCCGCCACGGCGCGGGGCCGGTCGAGCTCCGCCTGATCCGACACCAGGCACTCGTCTGCGAGGTCTTCGATTCCAGCGACACCGCCCCGCGCATGCGGCACGCCCGTGCCACCGACGAGAGCGGCCGGGGCCTCTTCCTCGTCGCCCAGCTCTCCCGCCGACGAGGCACCCGCTTCACTGCCCACGGCAAGATTGTCTGGGCCGAACAGGACCTGAAGCCCGCGACCTCGCTGAGCACCCGGGCCCACTAGGCCGTGGCCGCAAGGTCGGGTGGGCGTTGGTTGGTTCGTGGTGCGTGTCATGGGCTGACTGGTCAGTCGTGCGCCGTTATGAAGCACTTGCTGCCGCGGTCGCGCACCGAGCGTCCGGTGCGGGACCGGCGGCAGGTGATCAACGGGATTCCGTGGAAGCTGTTCACCGGGCGGCCTGGCGGGACCTGCCAGAACGCTACGGGCCGTGGAAGACCGTCTGCGAGCCGTTCCACCGCTCATCGGCGGACGGCACCTGGGGCCGGCCGCTGGCCCATGTCCAGCGGCACTGCGATGCGGTCGAAGGTGTGGACTGGTCGGTGGCGTGCGTCGATTCCATCACCGTCCGGGCTCACCAGCACGCGGCGAGGGCCCGAATTCGGCGATGGTGCCGGCCGGCACCCGGGCGTCGCCGAACCAATGGATCCAGCTGCAGGTGCGGGTTCCGGAAGGGTGCCGGGCTCCTGCTCCGCGCTCGCCCCTGAAGCATCGGCGTGTCGGTGCAGTGCTCGACCACATGCGGCATTGACACGGGCGAGCAAACCGAGGCAGACTTTGGCTATGCCAATTAGCCACTTTGGAGATATCCGATGACTGCGCCGGTGCGTGTCTCGTCTCCAGACACGCGATGGACCCCGGGGGACCCTGATGAGCTTGCGCTGCGCATACGGCTTCGGGCCGTGCGCATGGTGGCTCCCCAGGGTTTCGGCTACCTGGGCCAGGCGCTGTCCGCGGCTGAGCAGGTAGCCTCGCTCTTCGCGACCGCTCGACCCGGCATCGACCGATTGGTCTGCTCGCCGGGCCACTATGTGATCGCGCCGTTCGCGGCGGCTGCCGAACTGGGACTGCTCGACGACGACCTGGTGTCCGGATACGGGCACAACGGCTCTCCGATCGAGGCGATCGGGACAGAGCGATCCCCGGTTGTCGATTACACATGCGGCTCACTCGGCCAAGGCCTGTCCGCTGCCGCTGGGTTCGCACTGTCCGACCGCTTCCGCGGCTCCACTGCGCGGACCTACGCGCTCGTCAGCGACGGCGAGATGGAGGAGGGGCAGGTCTGGGAGGCGGCGATCTTCGCCGCCCACTTCGGCCTGGACCGGCTCACTGTGCTGCTCGACGCCAACAACTCCCAGGTAGACGGTCCGGTCGACACCATCACGACGCTCGAGCCCATCGCCGAGAAGTGGGCCGCCTTCGGCTGGCACGTCCAGGACGTCGACGGCCACGACACTGCGGCACTGGCCGAGGCGATCGCTGCCGCGAACGCCGAGTCGGGCCGGCCGAGCGTGGTCGTGTGTCGCACCTCGACCATGCATGGGCTGGACTGCCTTCCGCCAGGCACCGACGGCCACTTCATCAAGTTGCCTCCCGAGCTGGCCGAGGCCGCGCTCGCGGAGCTGACCACTAAGCTGGAGGCCCGGCATGCGTGAGCCGCCGTACCCGACCGAGCTGAAGCCTTACGGCCGCGCGCTGGTGGATCTGGCCCGCCGCCGCGAGGACATCCTCTGCCTGAGCGGCGACCTCACCCGCCAGTGCGAGGTCGACCTGTTCCAAGAACAGATTCCAGAACGATTCGTTCACGGGGGTATGGCCGAGGCCAACATGATGGGCCTTGCCGGGGCGTTTGCCCGGTGCGGGCACATCCCGTTCGTCCATACCTTCGGGGTGTTCGCCACCCGGCGGCCCTTCGACCAGATCGCCAACGCGATTGCCTACCCGAACCTCCCGGTGCGGATCATGGGGTTCATGCCTGGGGTCTCGACTCCTGGTGGGCCCAGTCACCAAGCGATCGACGACATGGCGCTGATGCGCGCGCTGCCGAACATGACTGTGATCGACGTGGCCGACGCAGTTGAGGTCCGGCAGGTCGTCGAGGCGATCGTTGACGTTCCCGGACCGGTCTACGTTCGGCTCAAGCGCGGCGAGATACCGGTTTTGTTCGACGACGACCACGTGCTCAACCTGACCCGCGCGGATGTTCTCCAGGGCGGCACCGATGTCGCGCTGGTGGCGACAGGCATGATGCTGGCCCCGGTGCTGGCCGCCGCCCGAGTGCTCGGCGAGCATGGCGTCTCTGTCGCAGTGGTGAATGTCCCGGTCGTCAAGCCTCTCGACGCCGCCACGATCTGCGGGGTGGTCGCCGGAACCCGCGCAGTGATCACTGCCGAGAACCACTCGATCATCGGCGGCCTCGGCTCCGCTGTCGCCGAGGCGATTTCGGAGGCCGGCCTCGGCCGGCCACTGCGCCGAGTCGGCCTGCAGGACACGTTCGCCGAAGGCTCTCTCGACGGGCCCTATCTCTTCGAAAAGTACGGGCTGTCCACTCAGGAGCTGATCCGTACGGCGTGGTCGGTGCTCGGGCGCCCGGGGGATCCGCCGCGCGCGCCGGCTGTACCTGTCGAGCGCGGCGAGTACTCGCCTGTCTGAACACCTTGATGTCAACGAGGAGTAAGTGATGACCTCAGAAGCAAAACCGACCGCCCTGGGTTGGCTCGGCACCGGCCGGATGGGCACTGCGATGGCGGGACGCCTGGTCGACGCCGGCGAGTCGGTCACGGCATGGAACCGGACGAAGGCCAAGACGGCGCCGCTCGTCGCACGAGGTGCGACCGCTGTCGACCACATCACCGATCTCGGCGCCTGCGACATCGTCTTCGTGATGGTCTCCACGCCGAAGGACCTGGAAGAGGTCGTTGCCGGGCCGAAGGGGCTACTCAGCGCGGAACGCCGGCCCGGCATCATCGTCGACTGCTCGACCGTTTCCGCAGCGACCTCGGCCGCAGTGCGCACTGCCGCGACTGAAGCCGGCGTCGGCTTCCTCGCGGCGCCGATAAGTGGCAACCCGCACGTCGTCGCGGAGGGCGGAGCTTGCATCGTCGCCTCCGGGCCACTGGCCTCATTCCAGCGTGCACGACCGTACCTTGAGCAGATCGCCAAGGTGGCCGTGCACGCCGGGGAGGAGGAGCAGAGCCGACTGGTCAAGCTGTGTCACAACCTGTACCTGGGCATGATGGTGCAGGCCCTGGTCGAGGTGACGAGTCTCGCGGAGAAGGGCGGCACGGACCGGGCGGCGTTCCTGGAATTCCTCAACGGCACAGTCCTCGCCTCGGATTGGGTCCGCAAGCGCACTGACGACCTGATCGAGCGGGACTGGACGCCCACGTTCACCACCGAGCTGCTGCGCAAGGACTTCGACCTCGGTCTGGGAGCGGCGCGCTCGCTGGAGGTGCCGATGCCTGTCGGCGCCGCTGTGTACCAGCTGATCCAGTCCGCCATCGGCACCGGGCTGCGCGACGTGGACTTCCTCGCGCTCTACGAGCAGCAGGCTCGCGGCGCATCGCTCGCCCAGGACGGGTCATGACGGCCACCGCACCCGTGTTCTCCGGGGCACGGCTGCGGACGGATTTGCTGATCGGGGACAGCTGGTCTCCGGCCTCGGACGGATCCCGGTTCGAAGTGACCGACCCGTCGACGGGCAAAGTGATCGCGTCGGTGGCCAGCGCTTCCGTGGATGACGCCAGACGAGCCGTCGAGGTCGCCGATCGGGCTCGCCATGAGTGGTCACGCACCTCCCCGCGGGAGCGCTCGGACGTGTTGCGGGCGGCGTTCGAGCTGGTGATCGGACACGGTGAGGAACTCGCTCGGCTGGTCAGCCTGGAAAACGGCAAGGCGATGGCCGATGCCCGCGCCGAGGTGACTTACGCAGCGGAGTTCTTCCGCTGGTATTCCGAGGAGGCTGTCCGCGTCCTCGGCACCGTGCAGACGGCCCCGGCCGGCACCAACCGGATTCTCGTGCTGCGCGAGCCGATCGGTGTGGCGCTGCTGGTCACGCCGTGGAACTTCCCTGCTGCGATGGCCACCCGCAAGATCGGGCCGGCGCTGGCGGCAGGGTGCAGCGTAGTGCTGAAACCGGCAAGCGAAACTCCGCTGACCGCGCTGGCGATCGGGGCGCTGCTCCAGGAGGCCGGGGTGCCGCACGGCGTGGTCAATGTCCTGCCCTCACGACGGTCCGGTGCGGTGGTATCGGCGATGCTGGACAGCACGCCGGTGCGCAAGCTGTCCTTCACCGGGTCCACTGAGGTCGGGCGGACCCTGTTGCGCGGGGCCGCCGACCGGGTGGTGAGCTGCTCGATGGAACTCGGCGGCAACGCCCCCTTCTTGGTGTTGGCCGACGCCGACCTAGACGCCGCAGTTGCCGGAGCGATGATCGCCAAGATGCGCAACGGTGGAGAGGCCTGCACTGCGGCCAACCGCTTCTACGTCCACGAATCGGTGGCCGACGAGTTCGCCACCCGGCTGGCCGAAGCGATGTCACAGCTGCGGGCCGGCCCGGGGACCGATGAATCGACCCGGCTCGGCCCGCTCATCAACCAGGAGGCCGTCGCCACCGTAGACCGCCTGGTCACCGATGCGGTGGACCGCGGTGCAATCGTTCGTACCGGCGGCCACGCACTGGTTCGTCCCGGCTGGTACTACGCGCCAACTGTGCTCGACGCGGTGCCCGACGGCGCGAGCATCCTCCGCGAGGAGATCTTCGGGCCGGTCGCCCCGATCGTGCGCTTCACCGACCTCGATGCCGCAATACGTGCCGCCAACGACACCGAGTACGGCCTGGTGTCCTACGTGTACACACGCGATCTGGCTGCCGGCATGCGGGTCGCCGAGGATCTGCAGGCCGGCATGATCGGACTCAACCGCGGGGTGGTATCCGACCCGGCCGCGCCCTTCGGCGGGGTCAAACAGAGCGGGCTCGGTCGCGAGGGCGGTCACGAAGGCCTGCTCGAGTACACAGAAGACAAGTACATCGCCACTGCTTGGTAGCACCTCATCACGCCAGGAGTTCTCGTGTCGCTACAAGAGTTCGTTCCCACCCCTCGCTTCGACGAGTACCGCGAGGTCTTCAAGGACTTCTTCACCATGGAGCGCCGTGACGACGGCGTGCTGCTCGTCGAGGCCCACACGAAGGGTGGCCCGATTCAGCTCAGTGTGCAGAACCACCGGGCGCTGGGTCAGATGCTGAAGACGGTCGGTGCCGATCCGGAGAACGAGGTACTCATCCTCACCGGCTCGGGCGATGAGTTCATGATGGGCTCGGATCCCGAGGGCTTTGCTCTGGAAGAAGAGGATCTGCCGTACTGGGCGTACGAGTACGCCTACAAGGACGGCCGGATCAACGTCTCTTCCCTGGTGAACGACTTGGAGATACCGACCATCGGTCTGCTCAACGGCCCGGGGTTCCATTCGGAGATCGTGCTGATGTGTGACATCACGATCGCGGCGGACGATGCGACGATTTTCGATCTGCACTACGACATCGGCTCCGTTCCCGCGGACGGTATCCACTGTGCGTTTCAGGAACTGCTCGGAGTCAAGCGCGCGGCGTACGCGCTGCTCACCGGTGAAGCGATCACCGCGCAGAAGGCGCTCGAGTGGGGGATGGTCAACGAGGTCGTTCCACGTGACCAGTTGGTGAATCGGGCGTACGCGATTGCCGATCACATCATGTCGCAGCCGCGGACCACCCGCAGGCTCACCACGCAGATCGTCCGCCGGCCGTGGAAGCAGCGGATCGTCAACGATCTCGATGGCGGCTTCGGGATTCAGATGTTCGGCCACGTCGCCAAGGAGCATTCGATCCACGGCGAGCAGCACATTCGTTCCACTGTGGACTATGTCCGCGAGGGTCGGAAGAACAACTTCGACTAAAGGTCGTTCTTCTCTGTGAGGTTGGGCCCGGCTGGGATGCCCGGCCGGTCGCAAGAAACTTGCTCGCGTCGTATTCGGGTGGCCGGTCGACGCGGCCGCGGCGGAGCCAACCGCCCCCATCGCTTCGATCCCCCGATGCCTGAGCCGGCGGCTCCTGTCGCGGAGGGAGCTCACATTCGCATCCGAATTACCTGAAAAGGGCGAACCAGCTACCCATTCGGTTCCTCTTTGCTGTCCACGCTTTCTGCTAGGGAAGGGGCCTCACCGTGAGTGCCAAGGTCGCGGTCATCTACTACTCGTCCACCGGGAACGTCCACCAGCTCGCCACGGCGGTCGCCGAGGGCGCGGAGAAGGCCGGCGCCGAGGTCCGGCTGCGCCGGGTGGCCGAGCTGGCCCCGGACGTTGCCATCGACGCCAACCCGGCGTGGCGGCAGCACATCGAGGCCACCAAGGACATCGAGGTCGCCACGCTCGACGATGTGAGTTGGGCCGACGCCTACGCCTTGGGCTCGCCCACCCGCTTCGGCAACATCGCCTCCCAGCTGAAGCAGTTCATCGACACCACCGGCGGCCTGTGGAGCCAGGGCGTCATGGCCAGCAAGCCGGCCACCGGCTTCACCAGTGCCTCCAACCGCCACGGAGGCAACGAGTCGACAACGCTCGCCCTGTACAACACGTTCCACCACTGGGGATCGATCATCGTCCCGCCGGGCTACACCGACCCGGTCGTCCTCCCGGCGGGCGGCAACCCGTACGGCATCGCCCACCATGGCGCCGACAGCCCCACCGAGGAGACCCTCAGGGCCGCCCGTTACCAGGGCGAGCGCCTGGCGACCATCACCGCTCGCCTGCTCGCCGGCACCAAGTGACGCCCTGAGCCTGCCACTTCGGCTGGCTGCAGACCGGCGGTGCCATAAGCGGACCGCGGTTCGGATGGGAGTGGGTCTCCCGCCTGGTGGACACCGCTCCTCGGCTCTCAGGTGGCCTGGGCCGTGCGGGCTGCCGGCCAGGAACGTCCTGGCCGGCAGCCCGCAGACGAATGAAGGACTCAAATGACCCCCCGATACCAGCTGTTGCAGGCTCCGCTCCAATCGATATACCCGGCACCATCCTGATGAACGAGCACGTCATCGCGCAGATCGGGTCTGATGTCGCCACTGGTCGTCTCGTAGGGCGATCGGCGGAGCTGGCGCTGGTCGACGCACTCTTCGCCAAAGCCGCCACGCGGGGGGCCGTGCTGATGCTGACCGGCGAAGCTGGGGTGGGTAAGAGTGCGCTGCTCGCCGCCGCGTCGCGGCGGGCGGTGAAACGCGGTTTCCGTGTTCTGCGCGTTGCCGGATCACAGTTCGACCAGAGTGTCAGTTTTGCGGGGCTGAATCAGATCTTGCAGCCGTTGGCCGGAGAGATAGCCTCCCTACCCAAGCGGCAGGCGCACACGCTTCAGGCAATCCTGGGTCTGTCTGCGGGCGAGCCTGTAGAGCTGTTGGCCGTTGCGAACGCGGTGCAGGGTCTGCTGTCCCGGATCAGTACCAGGAGCAACCCTCTGGCTCTGATTCTTGATGACTACGCGTGGTTGGACCGGCCCAGCGCGGTAGTTCTCGGGACCGTCGCCCGCTACGTCAGTACCATGTCCGTTGCGCTGCTGGCTGCTTCCCGGACTGGGGATGAGTCCTTTCTTCCCAGCACCGGGACAGACATGCATGAGGTTCAGCCCCTCGACGTGAAGTCGGCAATGAAGCTGGTAGCCGAGCGCTTTCCGGCGATGACACCCAGGGTTCGCCGGCGGCTGGTTGCGGAGGCCTGCGGGAACCCCCTGGCACTGCTGGAACTGCCGGTCTCGCTCAACATCGCGCAGCAGACGCAGCGACGGTCACTGCCGGCCGTGCTGCCCCTGACCGAGCGCCTCCGGATGGTCTTCTCCAAGCGCGTCAGCGCCCTGCCCGATGCCACACGCAAACTGCTGCTGCTGGCGGTGCTGGATGGCTCGGGTGAGCTGCACATCCTGCAGCGGGTCGTCGGCAGATCGGGAGCTCTCAGCGAGCTCTCTTGTGCCGAGCGGGTTGGGCTGGTGCACGTCGACGCACAAACGGGCCGCCTGGTCTTCCGGCACCCGCTCACCCGCTCGGCGGTCGTGGAACTGTCGACCGTTGCCGAGCGCCGCTGGGCGCACCAGGCGCTGGCCAGCGAACTCCCGGAGGGATCCGAACGCCGGGCCTGGCACCTGGCCGGCGCAGCCGTGGGGCCCGACGACCAGGTGGCCGAGCTCTTGCACGAGGTTGCCTACACCACTCTGCGCCGCGGCGACGCCGTCGGCGCCATCACCGCCCTGCTGCGTGCCTCGGAGCTCAGCAGTACAGGAGCGGACAGGGGACGGAGACTGGCCGAGGCCGCGTGCCTGGGCGCCAATGTCACAGGCGATCTGCGCAACGTACGCGCTCTTCTCGATGATGCCGTGGCTGCGGACCCGCTGGGCAGTGCATCCCTCGCGGCCGCCGCGGCGGCCGCCAGCCAGCTGCTCAACGGCGAAGGCGACGCGGACACCGCGCACCGGCTCCTGGTCGGAGCGATCGACAACCACGCCCCTCAGCGCCCGGCCGAGGACACCATCCTCGGCGAGGCACTCCATGCCTTGCTCATGGTGTGTTTCTTCAGCGGGCGAACGGAACTGTGGCACTCCTTGGACAGCGCCCTGGCGCGACTCCACTCGCACATCCCCGACCCCTTGCTGCCGGTTCTGCGTGGTACCTTCGGCGACCCGGCCCACGCCGCGCTGCCGGTACTGCCTCGCCTTGATGAGCTGATCGAGGGCCTCCACCGGGAAACCGACCCCAGCCGCATCATCCGCACTGCCGTTTGCGCCGCCTACGTCGATCGTCTGCCGGGCTGCCGCAGCGCCCTGTGGCGTGTCATCGACGACGGCCGTGGTGGCGGAGCCGTCACTTCGGCCATTGAGGGCCTCTTCCTCCTGGCCACCGACGCCTGGGCCACTGGGCAATGGGACCAGATCACCAAACTCAGTGAGGAGGCCCAGGGCTGGTGCGCGACGTACAACTACCGCCTGCGGGCGTGGCAGAGCCGTTCAATTGAAGGCCTGCTCGCCGCCGTCAGAGGTGACGACGAAGCCGCACGGAACACCGCGGACCGCCTCGCCTCGTGGGGCAACCCCCGAGGACTGGGTCTACTGCGCAACTACGCCTCGCACATCAGGGCCTTGTCCGCTCTGGGCCGCACCGACTTCGACAGCGCCTACCGGCATCTGTCATCCATCATCCCGGCAGGCCGACTGGCACCGCACAATCCCCACACCCTGCGGCTCATCTGGGACTTCACTGAAGCTGCGACTCGCACCGGCCACCATGATGAGGCAGCCGCACACCTTGCCGCCGTCCGGGACGCCGGAATCCCTTCCATCTCACCCCGCCTGGCTATGATCACAAAGGCGGCAACGGCCATGGCCAACCCTCGCTTCGTCGATCGCGATCTCTTCGATACGGCTCTCGCCACACCCGACGCGGAACGCTGGCCTTTCGACCTGGCCAGGATCCGCCTGGGATATGGCGAACGACTCCGCAGATCGCAGGCATACGCCGCGGCACGCCCCCACCTCGAGGCCGCACTCGGCACCTTCGAAAGCCTTGGAGCCGCCCCGTGGAGCGCACGCGCAGCCGGCGAGCTGTGCGCAAGCGGCCTGCCCACCGCCCCCGCCACGCCCACTGTGGACCGAAGGGTGCCGCTAACCCCCCAGGAGTGGCGGATTGCCCAGCTTGCCGCGACAGGGCTCACGAACAAACAGATTGCTGCCCAGCTCTTCCTGTCCCCCCGCACCGTGGGCACGCATCTGCGCAACGTCTTCCCCAAGCTGAACATCACCTCCCGCGCCGGACTACGCGACGCGCTCACCAGCCTCGATCTGCCGCCCATCGATGGCCGGCACCGCCGTGACTGACCCCGCAGCGACTGTTCGACCCGATCGAGCACAGACCGGATGCCAGGAGCCGAGTCAGCTCCACTGCCATCAGTGAGCCGGCCGGACGCGCCAGCAGACTGTGTCTGCGCACAACGACTGTGTGCCGGAGCGAACTCCTGCCGAAACGCAGTAGTGCACGACGCACGACTCCCAAAACCCAAAGAAGTTGGCAATCTGCGATCTAATGCGCGGCCAAGCTCGCGCTGGTCGGGCGCGAGCAGCTCGTAGGTACCCCGTGAATCGGACTTGATGTGACAGGTGTTCCTGCGGACCATTTCCTGCGGCGTAGTACGCCACGGTGACGCGACTCATGCCGTGCGGATCGGTAACCGTGCCACGCGCTCACCGAGGAAGTGGGAGCAGCCCTAATTCCGCTGTCCAGCAACGAAGCAGCTGCACGTTCACCGATTCCGGCGACGTCCCGCTGCACGATGCCGACTGCCGAATCTAGGTCATCTGGCCGAAGCCGTACAGCTGACGGATGCATACGGTAGGTACGTCAGAGAATCGCCACCGTGCCTAAATAGCAGACTCGCAGCTCCCCTGGGGTGTCGTAGCCCTCAGCGAACCGGCGTGGCGGACCAAGCACAGTTGGTACCTGGTCGCCGCAGACAACCGGATGATTCCCCGGCGGCTCAGACGCGCCATGGCCGAGTGGGCCAGCGCCACGGTCGTCGAGGTCCCGGGCAGCAACTTCGTCTGCGTCTCGCAGCCCGGCACGGTGGTCGACCTGATCAAACGGGTCACGGCCTGCTGATCCACAATCCCGGCTCGCCCCGTACCCGGCAGCCCGCAATGGTGCAGCGGCACCCCAGCCTCTTCGCAGACTGCGGAAGTGCCTACTGCACGTCATCGATAGTCCAGCATGGAGCAAGTAATGAGTATCACCCGGTACATCCGCCGCAGGAAGTTCGCTGTTGCCGCCGCCGCTGCCGTTGTCGGCGCCGCGATTGTGGCCCCGACCGCCTCGGCCACGATCTCACCCGAGAAGTCGTCCTCCGGGCCCAAGCCGACCGTCGTCCTCGTGCACGGCGCCTGGGCCGACGGATCCGGCTGGAACGCTGTCAGCGAGCGTCTGCAGGACGACGGGTATCCGGTCGTCGCCCCGGCCAACCCGCTGCGCGGCGTGGCCAACGACTCCATCTACATCAACAGCGTCCTGAAGTCGATCAAGGGCCCGATCATCCTGGTCGGACACTCCTACGGCGGCACCGTCATCACCAACGCCGCGGCTGGCAACCCCAACGTCAAGGCGCTCGTCTACATCGCCGCGTTCGTCCCCGACAAGGGAGAGTTCCAGGGCGACCTGCTCAACAAGTTCCCCGGCAGCGAGATCCCGGACGCGATCATCCCGGTGCCGTACTCGACTGCTGACGGAACCACGGGAACCGACCTTTACCTGAAGCCCGACAAGTTCCGCAGCGCGTTCGCCGGCGACCTGCCGCAGTCCACCACCCGCCTGATGCAGGCCGCGCAGCGCCCGTTCACCGCCGCGGGATTCGAGGAGCCGACGACGGCCGCCGCCTGGCACGACATCCCGTCCTTCGGCCTCGTCGCCGCCGCCGACAAGGCTATCCCGCCGGCCCTCCAACGCTTCGAGTACAAGCGGGCCGGTGCCAAGGCCGTGGTGGAGGTCGCCGGCGCCTCCCACGTCGCCTTCATCAGCCACCCGCGCATCACGACCAAGCTCATCGAGCGAGCGGATGCCGCCACCCGCTGACCAGCCCGTGAGCAGCCTGGCCTGACGGGCACAACTGACAGGCCATCCGACCTCCTGGGTGTCAGCTATCCCAGCGTGGGGCCGGAGACCAACCATCTTCGGCCCCACGCATGTCCAGCACCTACCTGGGCAAAGTGCGCTCCGTGGATTGACTCCTCCCCCTCGTAAACGAGGGGGATTCCTAGCTCACGTTGCCTGCGGCCCGGCGAGCGCGCAGGTCTTACACGTTCAGCGCTGTGTGAGACCAGCCCGGACGAGCATCACGCGGGCGGAGTTCTTGTCTCTGGGCGAGACCGCTCCGCACGCGGTGGGAAGAAGTTGCCCTGCCAACCGACGAGTTGGCCGGGAAACTGACCGGTGTCGACAACCGAGACCGTGCTGCACAGTTATCTGGCGCCCACGCTCCTGTCACGTACCGGGATGAGGGTGCCGTCCACGATCCACAGCCGCTCGACGGCGTCGGCCGACGCCCGTACCGGCTCAAGCGCGAGCAGCGGAGCGAGCCGCTGGATCACCCGGCACACGGTGGCCGACGAGACACCGAACAGCGGCGCGCGCTGCCGCATCGTGAGGTTCGTGCGTCGGCCGCCACCAGCAGGACTCGCTCGGCCAGCGGCAACCGCCACGGCCGTCCCCACCCGCATCCCTCACCACCGCGTTCCCGGACCGCCTTCGACAACCGCGCGAACTGATCCGCCCGCAGGCTCGTGAATGTCTCCACGCACACCTGTTCGGCCCTCAACACCCCACCCATGCAAGGGAAATGCCCTGATCCCGGCCTTCTGCAACACGTGTAGGCCGTTCAGCTTGTCTGGGTTTTGGGTCCAGACGAGGATGGTGCTGGGCGGCGAGGGAACGTCGGTGGCGTCCAACCAGGCGCTCTACGCCCCGCCGGCATGCCGGGTGATCACCTCTCTGGGCCCGCTGAACCCGTCCACCAACCGGCGTCCTCCGGTCTGCACACAGCAGGACGCTCCCTGGCCGACGGTTCGCGACGTCGCCCACTCCTACGGTTTCGCGGCCTTCACGCTCGACCCCTGCAGGCGCCCGGGCGACATGACCGAGCTCCACGTCACCTACTGCAACGTGCTCGGACTGCAGGGCGAGCTGTCTGTCTTCGGGTCGTTCACCCTGCAGCGACCTCGGACCGATGCCCCTTTTGGGGTGCTTCCGCGCAGTAGGGCTGCAACAGCGGACGTCTTCCGACGGGTGCCGTCCCGGCCTTGCGCCGGGACGGTCAGGGGATGGGATCCGGAGCGGCGTGGGTGGCCAGGACGAGGTCGATCAACGCCCTGGCGGCGGCGGACGGGCGGCGTTCCGCGGCCGTGACGAGGGAGACCTCGAAGTGGGGCGCGGGCTGCACAGCACGCAGTGCGAGGGCGTGGGCGCGCGAGCCGGAGGTCAACGAGGCGCTCAGAAAGGCGCAGCCAAATCCGGCGCGGACCAGCTCTACGGCCGTGGGGATGTCGGTCACCTCCACGGCGATCTCCCGCCGCAGGCCGGTCTCGGTGAACAGGCGGTCGACACTGGCCCGGGTGCCCCACCCGGCACGGAAGTCCACGAAGCGCTCGCCGTCGAGGTCGGCGAGCGGGATGACCGGCCGCATGGCGAGTGGGTGGCCTTCTGGGCAGGCCAGCAAAAGCGGCTCGGACGCGAGCAGCCGCACCGTCACGCCGGCCGGGTACGGGCCGGGGAGCGCGGTGAAGGCCAGGTCGAGGCTGCCGTCGAGCACCCCGGTTACCAGTTCGGCTGACCCCCCCAGGGCGGTGCTGGGGATGATCTGCACCTGTGGCCGATCCTGGTGGTAGCGGGTGAGGGTGCCAGCCAGATCGATCAGCGCCAGCGACTGCATGAGGCCGATGTGTACGGTGCCACGCACTCCGCCCTGCGCGGCTGCGACAGCGTCCCGGGCCGCGTCCACTGCAGCCAGGGCGGTGCGCGCCTCGGCGAGCAGAGCCCGGCCGGCGTCGGTGAGCTCGACCTGGCGCGTCGTGCGGTCGAACAGCTTCCCGCCGAGTTCGCGCTCCAGGGACCGGATGGAGACCGAGAGCGTCGACTGCACCAGGTGCAGTCTGGCCGCGGCGCGGGTGAAGCTGCCCTCCTCGGCGACGGCCACGAAGTGCTCCAGGTGCCGAAGCTCCACTTCATGCTCCTCCCGCATTCATGCATGACATTAATGATCGCCATGGATTTTCTTCGTTGGACATCATAATCCCGGTCCGGAAGCCTGAAGAGGGGGCTCGGCAGGGCAATGCCGCCGCTGCTGCCTGGAGCAAGCACCTCGAAAAGGAAGCCGTTTAATGTCCGTCATCTCCGCTGGGCAGGTGAAGCCACACGCGCATCGCCACGGACCCACTCGCCGCCATCGACACCACTCGTTCGGCTTCTGGATCACCACGCTCGCTTTTCTGGTGAACATGGGCTTTTCGGCCGTGCCGACCCCGCTGTACGTGCTCTATCAGCGACGCGATCACTTCTCCACGATCATGATCACGGTCGTGTTTGCCGTGTACGCGGTAGGTGTCATCGCCAGCCTGTTCCTCGCCGGCCACGTCTCGGATTGGATCGGCCGCAAGCGGGTGCTCGTGCCCGCGCTGCTGCTCAACATCGTCAGCGCGCTGATCTTCGTGTTCGCGCCGAGCCTGCCCGGACTGCTGGCGGCCCGGATCGTCTCCGGTGTCTCGGTCGGCCTGACCACCGCGACGGCCACCGCCTACCTCAGCGAGCTGCACCTGGGAACCTGGCGCGGCCGGACGGGCTCGCCGCGACGTTCCCAGATCGTCGCCACTGCGGCCAACCTGGGCGGCATCGGATTCGGGCCGCTGGTCGCAGGGCTGCTCGCCCAGTACGCCCCCCAGCCGCTCGTGCTGCCCTACGTGGTGTTCCTCGTCGCGCTGGCCGTGCTGGCAGTCCTCGTCGCCCTTTCGCCCGAGACCGCGGACCTGCCCGATCCGGCGCCGCGGTACCGGCCGCAGCGCATCGCGGTGCCGGGGCACGCGCGCCGGATGTTCTTCGCGGCCGTCACGACGGCCCTCGCCTCGTTCGCCGTCTTCGGAATCTTCACCTCCCTCGTGCCGTCATTCCTGGCCGGGACCCTCCACGAGAGCTCCCATGCGGTGGCCGGTGCCGTCGCGTTCGCCGCGTTCGCCGCGGGCGCCGTCGCCCAGATCGCGCTGAGCCGCGCCGGGCTTGCGTTCACGCTGCGCACGGGCCCGTTCGTACTCGTTCCCGGCCTGGCCCTGCTGGTGGCCGGGATATGGCTGCCCAGCCTGGCGGTGTTCGTCATCGGCGGGGTGCTGACCGGCGCCGGCGCAGGACTGGCCTTCCGCAGCGCACTGATCGCGGCCGGGTCGGCCGCCCCGCCCGAGTCCCGGGCCGAGGTGCTCGCCTTCTTCTTCCTCGGCGCCTACATCGGTCTGTCCGTGCCTGTCGTGGGACTGGGTATCGCGACGCAGTACGTGTCCGCGCGCGTGGTGATGCTCGCCTTCGTGGTGATCGTGGGCGCCGCCGTCGCGCTGGGGACTCGAATGGTGCACGCGTCGTACGTCCGCGACGAACTCGGCGCGAGTCCCCGATGACCGCCGCGCCTCCCCCCTGTTCCCGGGGCTCACCTGGGCGGTCCTCAAAGCTGCCCTCGCGGTCCCCGGGAACATCGCTCTCGCCGGGCCCGACACCGGCCCGCGTGTCCATGGAGGCGTACGCCCCTCGGCGGTCCGGTGTCCTCGCCGCGTTCGGAGGACATCGGCGCACCCTGGCGAACGCGGTTGAGGAGTGACAGCACGGTGCCTGCGAGCGAGGGGTTGTCGGTGGTTGTCGTCGGCGGATCTTTGGTCGGGCTGGCCGCGGCTGTGGCACTGGGCGGGGTGGGCCTGCGGGTCGAGGTTTTCGAACGGTCCGCGGGACTGTTGGAAGAGCACGGCGCCGGACTCGGGGTGGACCTCGAACTGTTGGGCCGGCTGGTCGGCGACAAGGTGGCCGAGCTCCCGACGATCGATTCACCGGGCCGGGCGACGACCAGCTGGCGCGGCCTCTACGAGCTGCTGCGCGAACAGGCCATAGCCACACCGGGGGTGACCTACCACGAGGGCGTCGCTGTACAGGGGATCAGCCCCTCGGCCGACAGTGTGACCGTCGAGACCACCGGAGGGGAGGCCACGGTCGCCGATGTCGTCGTGGGCGCCGACGGGTACCGGTCGCTGATACGGCGGCATGTGGACCCGGTGGCGCCCGAAGCCGAGTTCGCGGGCTATCTCCTGTGGCGTGGCGTACTGGACGAGGAGGAGGTCCGTCGTGATCCCCGCCTCCGCGACCGGGCGATAGCCGTGGCGTTCGTTCCGCGGCCGCGGGTGTCGGCTCAGGGGGGCTGGTACCTGATTACCTATCCGATTCCCAGCGCGTCGGGCGGCACCGGCCCCGGCGAACGCAGGCTGAGCTGGAACTGGTACGCGGAGCGCGACGGGCAGACGCCCTGGTCGCCCGGCTCCCGGCCGCGTACCGTACTGCCCTCGGAGCTCGCGCCGGGCGCGGCCGAGGAAATGCTGAGGGCGTCGCGGGTCTGGTCCTGGCCTTGGCCGGAACTCATGGAAGTGACGGTGCGTCGGGGGACACTGTTCGTGAACGCCATCTACGAGTATCTGCCGCGCCGGGTGGCGTCCGAGCGCGCGGTGATCGTGGGGGACGCCGCACACGTCGTCACACCGATGACGGGGGCGGGGCTGATCAACGGCTCCAGGACGTCCTCGCACTGACCCGCCTGCTGGCAGGCGGCGACTCCCGCACGGTGGTGCCTGAGGCGCTCCGCCGCTACGAGCAGCTCCGCCTCCTGCCGGCACGCGAACTGGCGGCGTACAGCAGGTCCTGGAGCGGGCGGTTCCTGGCCGGGCGCCGGTGACGCGCCCGCCCGGAGGACCCCGGAGGGCCCCGGCCTGGTGACAGCACTCCCGAGGTCATCAGATTCCTCCGTGGATACTCCGCCTTCAGGGCGGAGAGGGGTTGCCCCTGGCGGAGCCGAGGGGAGAAACGGACTCCTGCGGAGCAGGGCAGGGAAAAACGATGCGCCGCCGAGGGGATGGATCGTCGTCGACTGCCAACTGCCTGCAGTGAGCCACGAGTTGGGCGGCTAGCGCTCGTGATCGAGGACCTGACCGTGCGCACCATGGTCAGGAACCGGAAACTCGCCCGCGCCATCTCCGATGCCGCGTGGTCGCAGTTCCGGGACATGCTGGAGTACAAGGCCGCCTGGTACGGGCGGGAAGTGATCGCGGTGGACCGGTGGTTCCCCTCCTCCAAACTGTGCTCCGCCTGCGGCACCCTGCAAGCCGAGATGCCGCTCAGCGTCCACCCCGGTGCCGTACCGGCGCCGACAGCCGGGCGCCGAGCTGGACCAGGCGCTCGCTTCACACCGGCGCCGCCGATAGGCGTGCCAGTGGGCGGCCTGGGCGCCGAGCACGGCGTGGGTGCCGCCGAGGGGGGTGCTGGCAGCATCTCCCTGGTCCGGGGGCCGGCTCGTACCGTGGAAGGCATGGACAACCGCAGCGAGGTACGAGAGTTCCTGGTCTCCCGCCGCGGCAAGTTCACGCCCGATCAGGTCGGCCTTACCGTACACGGTGGCACCCGCCAGGTTCCGGGCCTTCGCCGTAGTGCGGTGGCCCAGTCGCCCTGCGTGAAGCCATGGTGCAGGAGGCGCAGGAGCTCGAGCGCCCCCTCGCAGAGGTGTGGGAGCGCTTACTTACGGAGTTCACCGATTATCTCAGGCCTCGACTTCCCACGGTAATGCCTGCACAGCGCCAAAGGGCTGAGATCGCGGCCGAGTGATCAGACCCGGAAAGGGGCGAGGTGTACCGGCGGCCCACGGGGGCTGCCGAATCTCGAAGACAGTTGCTGTCACCCCTCTCAGCACATCGCGGTGTCATCGACGCACCGAGCCATTCGATTCACCAGGAGAACGTTCCATGTTTTCGATCCCCAAACGCGGCATCAGCCACAAGACCGCCGTTGCCGCCGTTCTTACCCTCGCCCTGGGGGCGTTCGCCGCCACCAGCGCACTGGCCGCTCCCACCCAGTCCGAGCCCACTCCGAAGTGGCCGCTGGTCCTGGAGCACGACGCCAAGGAGTTCGCCGACGCCGCGGCCAAGAGCCCACCCATCTACACCCTGTCCCCCGCCGACGCCCGCAAGGCCCTGGAGACCGCCCAGGCCGGCCCGATCGACAAGCTGCCGGCCGACATCAGCCACCGCACCCTGAAGGTGGGACCCACGGGAACGGTGGACATCCGCATCGTCCGCCCCAAGGGGGACACCGGCAAGCTCCCTGCTGTCGTCTACACCCACGGGGGCGGCTGGGTCCTGGGGGACGAGAACACCCACGACCGGCTGGTGCGCCAGATCGCCGACGGAGCCCACGCCGCGGTGATCTTCGTCAACTACACCCGCTCGCCTGAAGCCCGCTTCCCCATCGCGATAGAGCAGGCCTACGCTGCCACCAAGTGGGTGGCCGAGCACGGCAGTGAGATCAACGTCGACGGCTCCCGGCTCGCCATCGCCGGCGACAGCGTCGGCGGCAACATGGCCGCTGCCGTCACTCTCATGGCCAAGCAGCGGGGCGGCCCGGAGCTTGACGGGCAGGTGCTCATGTACCCCGTCACCAATGCCGACTTCAACACCGACTCGTACCGCACCTTTGCCAACGGTCCCTGGCTCACGCGCAAGGCCATGCAGTGGTTCTGGGACAACTACGCCCCGAACGAGAAGGACCGCAAGAACATCCTCGCATCTCCGCTGCGGGCCGGCCTGAACCAGCTCAAGGGGCTGCCCAAGGCGCTGCTCATCACCGACGAGGGAGACGTGCTGCGCGACGAGGGCGAGGCCTACGCCGCCAAGCTCCGGGCCGCCGGCAACGACATCACCACCGTCCGCTACCAGGGCGCCATCCACGACTTCGCCATGCTCGACGCCGTAGCCGACACCAACGCCGCCAAGGCCGCCGTCAAGCAGGTCAACGAGTTCCTCTACGACGACCTGCACGACCGCCCCTGATCCACCGGGCGGTCTCGGCCCCCGGCCGCAGACCGCGAGAAGACCGGGAACGGCGCCCCCTCGGGGGGCGCCGCCTCCGCTACGGGGGCGCCGACCGGGACACCGCCCCCGCTGGGCGAGCCAGGATGCCGCCTCGGCGGCCGTACCCGCACCGTTCCTCGCGCCGGTCAGCTTCGATTTCGTCGCCCACAGACCGACTATCGCGCGGTGGATCGAGGCAGGTGCTTCGGAAGCGTCTACACCAACGGTCTCGTCGACGGACACAGCCCGGCACTGCGTCAGCTGTTGAGCAGCTACTTCGAGAGCACGCCGGCCGCCGTGCTGGCGTGTCGCCCGGAGAACATCCCTGTCGACCTCCCGCGGGACTGGCTGTCCGTCACTACGTACTCCCGGTTCGTGGGCCAGGGCCTGATCGGTGCCATCGAGGCATGGCTGGAGTTACCGGCCCCGCGCGACCCGCAGCTCTACGTCAGGGCAGTATTCGGCGTCCTGCCGCAGTGGCTGATCAACGCGCCAGGCGTCAAGGAAACCAAGGAAACCAAGGAAAGAAGCGAATAATCATGAAGGCATCCATAGTCGATGGGCTCGGCAGAGGCTTCACTGTCCGCGAGGTCGACATCGCCGCACCGCTGGGGCGCGAAGTCCTGATCGACGTGAAGGCATCCGGACTGTGCCACTCGGACCTCAGTGTCGCGACCTTCGATCTAGGCTTCCAGTTCCCCAGCGTGCTGGGCCACGAACTGGCCGGCGTCGTCAGCGCGGTGGGCCCCGACGTCACCGACATCCACGTCGGTGACCACGTGGTGGGAAGCTGCCTCCAGTTCTGCGGCCAGTGCGACAACTGCCTCTCCGGCAAGACCCATCGCTGCCTCCACCCGGAGACGACACTGCGGGCCGAGGGCGAGGCTCCACGGCTCACCATGGACGGCAAGCCGATCGACCAGATGGCCGGCCTCGGCGGTTTCGCCCAGCAGGCCCTGGTCCACGAGTACCAACTCGCCGTCGTGCCCGACGAGATTCCCTTTGCGCAGGCCGCCCTCCTCGGATGCGGTGTGCTGACCGGCGCGGGCGCCGTGCTGAACACCGCCAACGTACAGACCGGCGAGAGCGTCGTCATCATCGGAGCCGGCGGCGTGGGCATGAACGCCGTGAGCGGCGCGGTGATCGCAGGCGCCGCCACGATCATCGTCATCGACGTGCACGACGCCAAACTGGAGCGTGCCCAGGCGTTCGGCGCCACCCACACCATCAACTCGACCACGACCGACCCGGTGGCCGAAGTCAAGAGGATCACGGGGCATGGCGCCGACTACGTCTTCGACTTCGTCGGCATCCGCCCCGTCACCCGCCAGGCCTTGCAGATGCTGGCCAAGGGCGGAGGCCTGTACCTCATCGGCATAGGCGGCAAGGACGCCGGCCTGGAAATCGACACGTCCACCCTGCTGAACAACCAGAATCGTGTCGAAGGCGTCTTCATGGGCTCCTCGAACCTCAAGCGCGACATCCCGCTCTACGCCTCCCTCTACCTTCAGGGACGCATGAACCTCGACGACCTGGTGTCCAAGGAGATCTCGCTGCACGAGATCAACGAGGGCTACGAAGCACTCAAGGACTCCTCCACAACCCGCGTGGTCATCACCGACCTGTCCTGACCCACACACACCCCCCGGCGCGTCACACCAGACATCCATCAGCGAGACCCGCCCCGTGAACCGCTGCCGATCCGCCACCACGGGCCCATCTGACGGGGTGCGGAACGAGAGCCGGTCTGGGAGCGCCCTGAGCGTGGGTGGGATTTCAGCTACGTCATCACCGTCCTGATCAGCTCAGTGGCCGGCCTGTGGGAATACCCCGGTTCGACCCCCACTCCACGGCCAAGCACGGCGCCACTGGCCTGAGTAAGATCACTCATCATGGCACTTGGCCCCTTGGGCCTACACGCCAACGCCATCGTGCCCTGCGCGGTGGACACAGGTGATCCGCGACCGTGAACTGCACAAGCTCCTCTGCCCCGATCTGCCGGCGCCCACGCTAGAAGACATGCGGCCGGCGGCCGGCCGGCTCCAATTGCGCGGCGTCCCCTGGGCTCGGCCCAGCGACATCGCCGAGGCCGTGGCCTGGCTCGCCTCGCGCAAGGCCCGTTACGTCACCGGCGTCGAGTTCCGTGCGGACGCGGGCAACCTCACCAAGTAGCTCACCACAACGCAACGCTACGCGACGCAACAATTTCCGGAGACCCTGATCATGAAGACCCCAAGCGCCCGCACCCAGGCGTTCCTCCAAGGCACGAAGCAGCTACTCATCGGTGGCGAATGGGGCGACGCCGCCGACCGCACGACACGCGACTCCATCAATCCGGCCGATGAGCAGGTCCTGGCCACCTTCGCGGCGGGCGGAGTCGTGGACGTGGACCGCGCGGTCGCGGCGGCTCGGCGGGCGTTCGACGGCGAATGGGGGGCGACCACCCCCGCCGATCGCGGCAAGTTGCTGTGGCGCGTCGGTGACCTCATCCTTGAGCACGCCGACGAAATCGCCGAGTTGGAAGCGCTCGATACGGGGAAACCGCTGTCGCTCGCCCGGCTGGAGGTGGCCAGTGCCGCTGGACACTGGCACTACTACGCCGGCTGGGCCGACAAGATCGAGGGAACGACCGGGGAGATCTCCGCAGCCATCCCAGGGGCTCGGTTCCAGCGGTACTCGTTGCGCAAGCCCTTGGGTGTCGTCGGACTCATCGTTCCCTGGAACTTCCCGCTCAACGAGGCGTCCTACAAAATGGCCCCGGCACTGGCGGCCGGCAACTCCATCATCCTCAAGCCCGCCGAGCTGACCTCGCTCAGCGCCCTGCGGCTGGGGGAGCTCATCGCCGAGGCGGGCCTGCCCGGCGGCGCGGTCAACATCGTCACGGGCCCAGGCCGTGTGGCGGGCTCGGCCCTCGCCGCGCATCCGAATGTAGACAAGATCTCCTTCACCGGCTCGACCGAGGTGGGCCGCCACGTACTGGCTGCCGCGGGCGGCAACATGAAGAAGGTGACCCTGGAACTCGGCGGCAAGAACCCGGGCATCATCTTCGCCGACGCTGACCTGGACACAGCCATTCCCTCGGCGGCCAGGGCCGCCTTCGCCAACTCCGGGCAGGTCTGCACGGCTGCGTCGCGGCTGTACGTGCAGCGGCCCGTCTTCGACCAGGTCGTTGAGGGCATGGCTCACGCCGCGAAGTCTTTCAAGCTCGGAAACGGCTTCGACCCGGACGCCGAGCTTGGCCCGCTTGTCTCCGAACGCCAGCTCCAGCACGTCAGCAGCTACGTCGAGATCGGCCGCAAAGAGGGCGCTACGTTGATCACCGGAGGTGAGGTGACCCGGCCCGGGTACTTCATCACTCCTGCAGTCTTCACCGCTGACGACCCCAGCCTTCGCATCGTACGGGAAGAGATCTTCGGCCCCATTGTGGTGATCCTGCCCTTCGATACGACAGAAGAAGTCATCGCGGCAGCCAACGACAGCGAGTACGGCCTGTCCGCCGGGGTCTGGACGTCGAACAGCAGCACGGCCGCCCGGATGGCCGAAGATCTCGACGCCGGCGTCGTCTGGATCAACACCTTCATGGTCGTCGACTCGTCCGTGAGCGTGGGCGGGACCAAGCAGTCAGGTGTGGGATACGACATGGGGCCTGAGGCCATCTACGGCTTCACGCACCTCAAGGCAGTCGTCAACGCCATATAAGACAGTCGACCGGCTTCGTCGGCCAAGGGACGGACACGTCCCCCAGCCGACGAAGCCGATCCCAGAGGACTGTCCGCGTGACAACGCCGAGTTCCCGAGCGGCAGGCGCGGCCAAGGTCATGGTGGTCACGAACGAGCACCCGGCCAGAACCGCCGTCCGGCCTCATCTGTGCCCGGCGGCCACGTCGCAGGGCGGCCCATCGGCTACATGACCCACTGTGTCTCCGAACATCCAGGCACGCATGCCGGACGAGGACGACACGATCCACCGGAGGATTGCGGATGAGTACCACCATGCGCGCCGTCCAGCTCGACCGTGCCGGCCCCCCTGCGTCGCTGCACCTGCACCTGCACCTGCACCTGCACCTGCACGAGTTGCCCATGCCTGAGCCTGACGACGGGTGGGTCCGGGTCCGGGGCGAGGCGTTCGGCCTCAACCGCTCCGAGCTGTATCTGCGCCTCGGGCTGTCCGAAGGCGTCACCCTCCCCCGCGTCCCCGGTATCGAGGCCCTCGGCGTTGTTGACTCCGCACCCGCACGCTTCCGGCCCGGTCAACAGGTCGTCGCATTGACATCCTCCGCGCACGCCGCCTTACGGACGTCCGAGCGCATCGTTGTAGACCACCCGGGCGCAGCCGAACGTACGGGCCAGCGCAGCACGCTGACCCGGCGTCGGCTCGATCCGGAACGAGTACCGCAGATGCATTACATCAACCTACCGGCCGCCACCAACAACGCAGCGAGCTCCGCCGCGTCGCTGCTCCGGGCCAAGGATGCGCTTCCTCCCCGGCCTGAAGGCCGTGGTTTTCACGCAAGGAGTTTCCGATGATGGGAGGAACGAGGCATGTGTTCGACGGCTACGCCGAGTACACCGTGGTCCCCGTACAGCAGCTGATTCCCATCTCCACAGATCTGCCCTGGGAATCGTTGGGAGCTCTCCCCGAGATGCTCCAGACCGCTTACGGCTCACTTACGGTCGGCCTCGCCCTCCAACCGGGACAGACACTGCTCATCATCGGCGGCACCTCATCCGTGGGCCTGGCGGCCGCTGCCGTTGCCAAGGAGATGGGGGCAACCGTCCTGGCCACGACCCGCCGGACCGATCAGCTCGACGCTCTGGCGTCCCACGGCGTGGATCATCCATCGCAGCCGCCCGCCACGCGCAGCACGCTCCGGCACTGCTCGTGCCCTGCACCCTCGCCCCGGGCACGTCAGCACGACAACTGGTCCTGCAGACGGCCGTCGTCGCAGCCGCGTTCACCTGCTTCGGCATACGAAGACTCACCAAAGGCGCCCCGAACGTCGCGTTGCGAATTGCGGGACCCGCCATCGGCCGGACGGTCGCATCTCGACTGGGAGGGCACCTTGCACAATCCACTCACCGACAAGCACGCCATCGCACAGGTGCTCAACTGGATCTACGTCTTCGGCCACTGGCCGGTCATCGCCCTGACCATGTTGTGGCTACTTTCCCACCACCAGGTCTACATACAGATCGCCGCGGCGATGCTGCTGTCCAGCGCGATCGGCTTGGTCCTCTTTGCAGCCTTCCCGGTCCCTCCACTCCGGCTGGCCGGACTCGGTGTGACCGACACGACCCTGCGTTCTGACACCTACCACGTCCTGCAGCCCACCGCTTTCGTCCATCAGTACACTGCGACGCCGGGCTTCCGCGTGGCTTGGAGCCTGTTGAGCATGCTCGCGCTGCTCGCAGCCGCGCGCAAAGTCTGGGCCCGTGTCACGGTGGTGACCCTCACGCTGTCCATGAACGCTGCGGTCGTGTTGACCGTCGACCACTACATGCTCAACGTGATCGAGGGTGCGGTCCTCGCAACCGTGAGCTGGCATGCCGCCGGGCGCCTGCCGACCAGGAAGACGAGCCCGGCATCCCCCAATACAACTGCGGCTCGGACCCGGCACCTGTGGCCCGTCACGTCCGCGAGCGCCGCCGCTTCCGCAGCCTGCCGGTGCGCAAGCCGACTTCCCCGCCCAGACAACGACCAGAGCTCGCCGGCTGGGCCAGCCACCGTTCATCGGTTGCGGCCCGAGTCGTCGCCACCCCCCGAATCTCAGCCGGCGCCGCTGCGACCGGCGGGCTGACCCGTGATCTCCGCCGACCTCGTCGAGGCTGCCGGCTTGTGGACGTATGTCCTGGTGTTCATCATCACCGCCGTTGAGACCAGCGCCTTCATCGGCCTGCTCCTTCCCGCCGAAACCCTCATCCTGCTCGCCGCGGCCCTGGCAGGCCGCGGCGACCTCGACCCGGCCCTGCTCACCGCCGCCGTAGTCGGCGGCGGCATCACCGGTGACAGCCTCGGCTACGCCATCGGCCACTGGTACGAGCATCGGCCCAGTGCCCAGCGGCTGCGCCGCCGGATCCGGCCTGGAGGCCGTATCGACCACGCCCGCGACTTCCTGCTGCGTCGTGGCGGCCCCGCCGTCTTCACTGGCCGATTCATCAGCTTCGTACGGTCCTTCCTGCCATTCGCCGCTGGAGCCGTAGGCATGCCCTTCCGCCGGTTCTTCCTCTACAGCTCCACGGCCTCGGTCATCTGGGGAACAGGGATCGTGCTCGCCGGATACTTCCTCGGTGCCTCCGCCGAACGACTGCTTCGCTCGGCCGGGATCACCGGGGCGCTCGCCGCCACCGCCGCCACCGCCGCCCTGGCTTTGATCCTCGTCTGTCGGATGCGACATCGCCGAGCCCAGTCCCCAGTGGGACACCAACGTCGAGGCCGACACTGACGCCTCACCCGGCGTACGGTGCGTTCCCGGTACGGATCATGTGGCTGAGCAGGGGCTACAGAGCCAGACCACCATGTCCTAGCTAGCGGAGTTCAAGCAGTGGCACGAGCTCTCCGCGTCCACCGATTACCCCGACGGGACGCCCATCACCTGAACAGGCTATCGCCGACGCGCGTTGAAGAGGGCAATGCGGCCTCACTCAACTCCGGCTCTCGAGTGGGGGAGTTCGGCGCGGGCCCGTTCAACACGGGGACGAAGAACGAGCCCGCAGGTGAGGACCAACGGCGGCCCGCGGCGGTCCGATCAGCTACGCCGTGTCACGGGTGGCCAGGCTCCACCGCATCGCCGCGGGCAGGCTCCCCAAGCAGTCGGGGCTCTACCCAGGCCAGGACATGGTGATGCGCTTCATGGAGGCCGGTCCCATACGGCAGTCCGAGCTCATCAAGGCGTGCGCGCTCGACGGGTCGACGGTCACCAAGTTGCTGCAGCGCCTCGGACAGTCCGGGCACGTCCGGCGCTGCTCCCCGACCCGGCGGACCGGCGAGCTGTCCTCGTCGAGGCGACGAACGGCAGCTGCGCGATGCTCACACAGGTGAGCCGCGCCTGGAGCGCGCTGGAGGGGCACACGCTCGCCGGTCTCGACCCAGCCGAGTGCGCCGAGCCGGCCCGGCTCCTGACCAAAGTCGAGGAAATCCTCTACTCGCAGACTCCGGACTGGGAACTCTCTTACGGATCATCGGATGGCTGGCTTTGTTCCGGACGGGCTGTGGGAGATCGCGAGGCCGGCCTGCTCGAGGAGATCCGCGACCTCGGATACACGGGCAGCCTCAACCTGCTCTACAAGTACATCAATCAGGGCCGCCTGGAAGGCGACCGGATCACGCCCTCGCCGCGCCGCCTCCTGGATCACTACCCGCCCCGAAAACCTGCCCGACAAGGCCCGTATCCATCTCGGTGAACTCCTCACCGCCTGCCCCGAGATGGCCACACTGGCCCAGCTCGTGCGCGACTTCGCCCGTCTTATGGCCGAGCGCCGCGGCTCGGACCTCGACTCCTGGATCAAGCAGGTACGCGAGGCCGGTCTGCCCGAGCTGGACGCCTTCCTCAACGGCCTCGACCAGGACCATGACGCCGCTGCCGCCCCTCAGCCCGCCTGAAACAAGATCACCGGACTCTGCGCGGCGCGGGGCAGCCCAACGCCGGCCGCCCCACACGAATGAGGACCTCGCCGGGCCCGGGGACCGGGCCTTTCGACGTCGGGGACGCGGATGACTTCCGGGCCGCCGAAGCCCAGAACGGCCGTCATTCGTGGGGGCGTTGGGCTCACGTTCCCTGGTGGCGTCAGGGGGACGGGAGCCGAACCGGGGCGGGGACCAGCTCGACGCTGCGGATGCGGTCCCTGCGGTCGACGGCGGCGGGAGCGAGCATCAGCTCGTCGGCTTCCGCCCGCTCGGCCAGCTCGGCGAGCTGTGCCTGGACCTGTACCGGGGTGCCGACCGCGGTGTGCGCGTGCATGGCCTTGATCTGCTGGCCCATCGGCGAGTCCAGTGCGCTGTCGATGTCGGCGTCGGTGAGCTGCGGACCCCGGGGCAGCAGCATCCGCGCCCGATAGCGCACGGACACCTGGTGCTGCTCGGCGGCCTCCTCTTCCGTCTCGGCCGCGACGACGTTCGCCGAGACGATCAGATACGGCCCGGGGTGCTCCGGGGAGGGCTGATACGTCGAACGGTAGGTCCGGGCCGCCGCGTCCAGTGCTGCCGGTGCGAAATGCGACGCGAAGGCGTACGGCAGTCCCAGCGCCGCGGCGAGCTGCGCGCCGAAGAGCGAGGAGCCCAGGATGTACAGGGGTACGTTCGAGCCGTGGCCCGGGACGGCGCGTACGCCGGCCAGGGCCGGCTCGCCGGTGAGGAAACCCCGCAGTTCGAGGACATCCTGGGGGAAGGCGGCGGCGGAGGCCGATGTCACGCGCAGGGCGCGGGCGGTGTTCTGGTCCGAACCGGCGGCCCGGCCCAGGCCGAGGTCGATGCGGCCAGGATGGAGAGCGGCCAGGGTGCCGTAGTGCTCGGCGATCACCAGTGGGGTGTGGTTGGGCAGCATCACACCGCCGGCGCCGACCCTGATCCGTTCGGTGTGGGCGGCAACATGGGCGATCAGGACGCTGGTGGCCGCCGAGGCGATCTGCGGCATGTTGTGGTGTTCGGCATACCAGACCCGCTCATAGCCGGAGCGCTCCGCGGCCTGCGCAAGGGGAACGGCACCGCGCAGCGCGTCGGCGGGAGTCTCCCCCGGGCCCACCCATGCGACGTCGAGAAGTGAGTAACGCATCGAATCCTTCGTTTCGTGGAACAGGGGGTCAGGCCAGAGCCTTGAGCTCGTCCTCGCCGAGGATGAGTGTGAAGGACTCAACGAGTGAGGCGAGTTGCTCGGGCGTGCGCGCGCTGGCGATCGGCGCCGCCACCGTGGGCTGCTGGCGCAACCAGGCGAGCGCGACGGCGGCGACGCTTACGCCCCGGTCGGCTGCGATGCTGTCCAGTGCTTCGAGCAGGTCGCGGTTGCGTGGGTTCTGGAGGTAGGAGGCGGCCGTTTCGACACGGGGCGAGGTCTCTTGCGCGCCGTCGCGGTACTTGCCGGTCAGGAAGCCGCTGGCCAGGGCGAAGTAGGGCAGCTCGACCATGCCCAGCTCACTGAGGACCGGCGCGAGCGTGGTCTCGAAATCGCGCTCGACGAGGTTGTAGTGATCCTGGCTGATCTGGAAGGGGGCGTGGCCCGCGGCGCGGGCCGCCTCGACCACGGCGCGCAGGCGGGGGGCCGAGAAGTTCGACAGTCCGAGTGCGCGGACCTTTCCTTCGCGCACCAGCGTGTCGAAGGCCGCCGAGATCTCGTCCGGTGTGCGCGAGGGGTCGTCGGCATGTGCGTAGAGCACGTCGATGTGGTCGCTCTGCAACCGCCGCAGCGATTCCTCGACCGCCTCGCGCACGGTGGCAGCGGACAGCCCGGGGTGCTCCTGCCACATGCCGACCTTCGTGGCGACCTGCACCCGGTCGCGCAGACCGCGCGAGGCCGTCCACTCGCCGATGATGGTCTCGGATTCGCCGCCGAGGTTGCCCGGGATGTACGCGGAGTAGATGTCGGCGGTGTCGATCAGCGTGCCGCCCGCTTCGACGAACGCGTCGAGCACGGCGAAGCTCTGTTCGCGATCCGTTGTCCATCCGAAGGTGTTGGTGCCCAGGACGAGAGGGCCGAAGTCGTGTGTGGTCATCTTCTCTCCAATGGGGTGGCGGCGGACCCTGGACGCGGGCGGGAGGGTCCGTGTGGTTCAGCGGTGGTTCAGTGGTGTGCGGCCCGCACGCATCGTCAGCCGCCGAAGCGGGTGGTCAGGGGTATGAGACGTGGAGGACCGTACGGCTCGAAAGCGCAAGCACGGACGCTGACGCGCTGCTCAGCTCCCCCGGCCTCGGCGTCCGGCTCGGCGCCCGGGTGCTCGCCGAGATTCAGAGACGACCGCGACCGCTTCACCGACGTCCGCGCTCTGAAGGCATACGCCGGTTCGGCCCCCATCACCCGCGCCTCGGGCGGGTGGAAGTTCGTCGGGCGGCGCTTCATCAGCAACGACCGGCTGATCGTGGCCGGTCTGCCGTGGGCGGCACGGACCTCCTCGCCCGGAGCCGTCGGCGCCTTCAACGGCGACGGCCGGGCCGACCCTGGCCGTGGGCACGGCCGGCTCGCAGGGGCGGTGCTCATGGCTTGTCCACGGAGGGGGTCAGGGGCGGATGAGGACCTTCAGGGCCTCGCGGTCGTTCATCGCCCGGTAGCCCTTGGGCACCTCGTCGAGGCCGACGGTGCGGTCGAAGACCTTGCCGGGCTCGATGGCGCCGGAGAGTACGTCGGGCAGCAGCTCGGGGATGTACGCCCGGGCGGGCGCGACGCCGCCGGTGAGGTGGATGTTCTTCGTGAACAGCCCGAAGTCCATGGTGACCTCCTCGTACTGGGGAGCCCCGACACACGAGACGGTGCCGCCGGGGCGGGCGATCGAGAAAGAGGTCTGCAGGGAGTCGCGGGTTCCCACGCACTCCAGCACCGCGTGCGTCCCGTCGCCGCCGGTGAGTTCCAGCACCGCGGCGATGCCCTCCTCGCCACGGGCGGCGACGACGTCGGTGGCTCCGAACTCGCGGCCCAGGTCGGTGCGGTCGGTGTGCCGGCCCATGAGGATGATCCGCTCGGCGCCCAGGCGCTTGGCGGAGATGACGGCGGACAGGCCGACCGCGCCGTCGCCGATGACGGTGACAGTGCTGCCCTGTCGCACGCCGCCGGTGACGGCGCTGTGGTGCCCGGTGCACAGCACGTCCGACAGCGTCAGCAGCGACGGGATGAGAGCGGAGTCCTCCTCCACGGGCAGCGGCACGAGCGTGCCGTCGGCCAGCGGCACCCGCACGGCCTCGCCCTGCCCGCCGTCGAGGTCATGTCCCCAGGTGCCCCAGGTGCCGCCGTGGCGGCAGGAGGACTGCAGCCCTTCGCGGCAGAAGTCGCAGGTGTTGTCGGACCACACGAACGGGGCGACGACGAACTGGCCGCGCCGCAGCCCGCTCACCTGGGAGCCGGTCTCCTCGATCACGCCGAGGAACTCGTGCCCCATCCTCCGGCCGCTGCCGGAGGCGGGCAGGGTCTGGTAGGGCCACAGGTCGCTGCCGCACACGCAGCCCGCGACGACGCGCACGATCGCGTCCGTGGGCTGCTGGATCGTCGGGTCGGGAACCTCCTCGACGCGGACGTCGCCGGCGCCGTACAGGACAATGGCCTTCATCGATGTTGCTCCTTGGTACTGGTGGTTCTGTATCGGGATCGGCTGTTGGTCGCCGGGTCGTTGCGCTGCCGCTGGGCCGACCGGCGGGTAGGGGGTCAGCGGTTGATCCACCGCTGCATGTGCGCGGTGGCCAGGGCGTCGCCGACGACCTGCTCGGGAGGGGTCTGGAAGGCGCCGAACCCGAGGATCGGCATCTGCACGCCGTTGTGCAACGTGACCTGAGGGATCTCGATGGACATGGTGAAGCCTTTCTGATGGCACGTGCCCGCGTGCACGTGTCCGTTGGTGCCTGCCGTCCGCAGGTGGCGACCGGGTGCCCGGGATTTCCGGTCCGTGCGCCACCGTGCGTGCGCATGCTGAACGGCCCAGGCGAGGACCGCTGCCCCCGGCAGACGTAGGGGCGTCCGGCGGCCCGGCCGGCCTACGCGGAGCGTGGAGCCCGACCGCTAGGACTGGCGCTGCTCCTGCTCGCCCTGTTCCTGCCGGGCAAGAGTCGCGGCCCAGCTGGCCAGCAGGTCGAGCGCCTGCTGAGAGCTGGAGGCCGGCTCGGCGGTGTACACGAACAGCACCAGTCCCGGATCGGACGGCAGCTCCAGCCCTTCGTAGGACAGGTCCAGATCACCAACCACCGGATGGTGCAGCCGCTTGATCCCGCTGCGGTGATGACGCACGTCATGCGCGGCCCACAGCCTGCCGAACTCCTCACTGCGCGTGCACAGCTCCCCGATCAGGCCGGTCAGCTCCTGGTCGTAGGGGTTCTTGCCGGCCTCGGCACGCAGCACCGCCACGATGTCGCGGGCCGCGAGATCCCAGTCGCGGTAGAAATCGCCAGCCCGCGGGTTCAGAAAGCGAAACCGCGCGTGGTTGACCGGCCGGACGGGATCGTCGAACAGGGGCGAGTACAGCGCCCGCGCCAGACGGTTGACCGCCACGATGTCGCTGCGACCGTTACCCACCCAGGCGGGTGACAGCTGGCCGTCGAGGATCTGCTGAATGGCCGGGCGCACCCGCCGCGCCGCGGGGCGACGCCGCACTGCTGCGCCCGCATTGGCCGCCCGCGCCAAATCGAACAAGTGTGCTCGCTCGTCCTCGTTCAGCCGCAGCGCACGGGCGACAGCGTCCAGCACGCTCTCAGAAGCACCGCGCAAGCTGCCGCGTTCCAGCTGGGTGTAGTACTCGACCGAGACTCCCGCCAGCTCGGCCACCTCGCTACGGCGAAGGCCCGGAACCCGGCGGGTGCCACCGTGTGCGGCAAGGCCGACCTGATCGGGCGTGACCTTGCCGCGGCGGGAGACCAGGAACTCTCGTACCTCGCTGCGGTTGTCCATGCCTTCCACGGTACGAGCCGGCCCCCGGACCAGGGAGATGCTGCCAGCACCCCCCTCGGCGGCACCCACGCCGTGCCAGTGCGAGCCCATCAGACGCGCTCTGGAACCGCACCCGAAAATGGTGCGGCGGGTGCCAGGGTTCGCACTCCCTGGCACCCGCCGTGGTTCAACGGGCTTGGCCCGTTTCTACCGGTTTCCGGCGGCTCATGCGGTACCGCGGTGGAGGTAGGCGCGGTTCACGGTCTGCCGGACGGTGTTGCCGGCGTCGTCCGTGGCGGTGACCCGCAGCGTCACGTACGCGTCGCCGTGCAGGCGGGACGGCCGCTCGACGGTGGCGGTGAACCGCCCGCTGTCCTTCCCGTCCGTGCGGGCCGTGGTCCAGGTCTTGCCGTCGTCGTAGGACGTCTCGACCTTCAGTGTCACCCCGCGCGGTGCGGCCATGCCGTCCTGCATGCGGACGCTCAGGCCGAGGTTGTGCCTGCGCGCAGAGCCGACCGCGTTCTGCGCGTCGACCGGTACGGCGTAGTCGACCTGGAGCAGCGGCAGCGCCTCGGGGCGGGCGGTGGTGTCCGAGCGGAACGTCCACGAGGTGCTGGTGTCGGTGCCGAAGTGCCAGTCGTCCGAGACGCGGGCGGTCGTCAGGTCCAGCCGGTAGCCGGCGTTGCCCGCGGGCACCTCGAACGGGCCCCACGCGCCCTGGTCGGACACTGCGACGCGTTCCCCGTTCCGGTACAGCACCGCCAGGGCGGTGTCGTCTACAGGTTCTGTTCGGGCGCCGGGGCCGATGACGGAGACGTAGGTCTCCGCGAAGGACCAGTGGCCGGTGGCGGAGTCAGTGAACTCGGGAACGTAGATGGACAGGGTGTTGCCGTTGCGTGCGGACGACGGCCACGCCGTACCGTGCGGAATGGACGGGCGCACCACAGCTCCGAACCACCGCTCGGTGGCGTGCTGGCCGGGCCGGTAGGTGTGGGAGGCGTCCTGCATGCCTGCCTGCAACGGGCGGTCGGGGTTGTCGACGACATTGTGATGCACCCTGTGGTACCAGAGCGTGTCGCCGCCGGTGACATACTCGATGCGCTCCTGACCCACCGGCACGTAGCGGGCGTTCTGGTTTACCGCGGTGACCTGGTACGGCCGCCACCCGAAGCGCTGCTCACTCGCCCAGGAGGACGCGCCGGTACGGGTGTAGGTGGCGCGCACCACGGCGCTGTTCCGCTCCGAGACGGTGTGGACGATCTGCTGGGGAATGGACCCCGTCGAAATCTGCATCACGTCGTACAGATACGGGCTGCGCACCGTCCCGGAGAACTCCACCGACGTGGTGCCCTTCGTGACGCGCCCAAGGAGGGCCGACCCGATCTTCCAGGAGGTCCGCATGGTGGGCAGGGCCATCCGGTCACCGTTCGGCTGCCATCGGGCCCACTCGGTCACTCCCTCGGGCCATACCAGCAACAGGGCCTTGACCCCCGCGGACTTCGCAACCTCAGCCAGGGTCCTGGAATTGTCGGCGGGTTCGTACCGCAGGACGGCCAGCTTGCCGCGCGCACCGCGGAAGTCGGGCCTCGCCGAGGTGCCGGCGTCCACGGCGGTCAGCCGTGCCCCGTGATCCCCGAAGGGAGGGGAGAACGGCTCGTAGAACGGCTTGAAGGGACCCGAGGTGCCGGAGACCTCCGCCCGCAGTTGCGGAGCCGTCATCTGCCACCGCGAGGTGAATTCGAACTCGCCCTCCGTGACCGGAGCGCTGGGGCTGACATAGAGCCGCTTGACCTCGTCGAAGTACAAGGAGGTCATGGTCAGACCCTCACCATCGATGATTCGGCGGAACATCACGCTCAGCGTGCCTTGCTGCAACTCGGCGGGGCGGGGCGTGCGGATCTTCACCTCGGTGACCTTCGAGGCGTCCAGCGTCACCGTCGTGTCCTTGGTGACCTTCACCTCGGGAACGAAGATCTCCCTGCGCTCGATGCCGTCATCAGTTTGCTCTTGGTAACCGGAGTTGAAGTAGTAGGTGCCCTCCTCCACGACGGCGGTCGCCGTGTCCCTGTCCGTGTATTCCACCAGCCCGTCCGGACCCCAGATGTTCGGCAGCGCCTCTGGGATGACCCGGCCGTCGCGGTCGCGGGAGACCACGGTCACGCGGTGCTTGGGGCCGTGCACGACGAGGGAGACGGTGGTGTGGGCGACCACCACGCCGTCGGCGGACTTCGCGGTGAGGTATCCGTAGTACTTGCCGCCGACGGCGCGCGTCGCGTCGGTGTGCAGCGGGACCTCGGCCGTGGCACCGGGGGCCACCTGCACGGTGCCGGAGCCGACGCCGACCAACCCGTCCGGGATCGCGCGCCCGGAGGTGGTGGCCAGGCTGAGTGCCAGGGAGAGCGTCACCGGCTTGTCGCCGGTGTTGGTGTAGCGGACGGTGGCCGCCTGCTGTTGCCCCCCGGTGTCGCCGATGTGGAGCGGGGCGAGGGTGACGGAGCCGGTGGCGGTGACCGGGCCCATGGCGGTGGCCAGGTCGATGCGGCCGCCGCCCTGCTCGGTCACCTTGGTGCCGGAAACCGTGCGGGAGGTGCTGATCAGGGCGTCCTTGAGCTGCTGCGCGCTCCAGGCCGGGTGCTGCTGGGCCAGCAGTGCCGCGGCGCCGGCGACGTGCGGGGTGGCCATGGAGGTCCCGGACAGTGCAATGTAGTTGGCGTCGACCGGATCGCCCAGGGTGGTGCCGGCTGCGCGGGCGGCGGCGATGCCGACGCCGGGTGCGGTCACGTCGGGCTTGACCGCCAGGTCGCCGAAGCGCGGGCCGCGGCTGGAGAAGTCGGCGAGGGTGTCGTCGCGGTCGACGGCCCCGACGGTCAGCGCGGCGTCGGCCGCAGCCGGCGAACCGACCGTGGACGGGCCAGGGCCGGCGTTGCCCGCCGCCACGACGAAGAGCGTGCCGGTGGACTCGGTCAGGGCGTTGACGGCCTGGCTCATCGAGTCCGTGCCGTCGGTCTGGATGTCCGCGCCGAGGCTCATGTTGACGACCTTGGCGTGCTCGCCGGCCGCCCACTCCATGCCGTCGATGATGCCCGACTCCGAACCGTAGCCGTTGTCGTCCAGCACCTTGCCGATCAGCAGGTCGGCCTTGGGCGCAACACCGCGCCGGGTGCCCGACGACGCCGCGCCGGTGCCGGCGACGATCGAGGCGACGTGCGTACCGTGACCGAGGTGGTCACCGGTGTTCGCGCTGCCGGAGAAGTCCTTTGCCTCGGCGATGCGGCCGGCCAGGTCGGGGTGGTTCGCGTCGACACCGGTGTCCAGCACGGCCACCTTCACACCCTGGCCCTCGTAGCCGGCCTTCCAGGCGCTCGGCGCGTTGATCTGCGCGGTGCTGCGGTCCAGCACCGCCTTGACCTTGCCGTCCAGCGAGACCCGCGGGGTGACGGCGGCACGGGCGGCGTCCGACTTCCCGCCGGGGTTCAGCGTCTTCCAGAACGTGCCGAGGTCGTCGTCCGCGACGCGCAGCGACCGCGCGCCGATGCTCGTGAGCGAACGAGTCGGCGCAGAGGAGTAGTTGAGCGCCAGCAGCTTGCCGGCCGTGGCCTCGGCGGCCTTCGCCGCCTGCGCGGTGACTCTGGCCCCGGCCCGTGACGGCTTCGGCTGTGAGTAGACGATCAGTGGCAACGCGGAGGAGTGGTCTTCGTCATATCCCTGTGCTATCAGGGCTGTTACGTCGAACAGGCGGCGGTCCAGGGTGCCGGCCGTCACCAGCGCCTCGGCGTCGGCGGGCATCGCGATCAGCGATTTGTCGTCGTCTTCCAGTGTCCGGAAGGGGACGTGCTCGCGCCCGGGCCCCGGCTGGACCGACGCGGTGCGCCGTCCTCCCGGAAGCGTCGTCACGGTCACTCGGTCACCGGTCACCAAGCGCACGGTCGCGGAAGAGGCCTTCGCTTCGGTGCCGGGGTGAGCAACAGCCCCGGTGGCTGCGGTAGGCGACGCGGAGACGGTCTGCACGCCTCCGGCGGCCAGCATCAGCCCTGTCGATATCGCCGCCGTCAGGCGGGTCCAGGTCATCAAGGAAATACCTTTCATCCAAGGAGCAGTGCGGGAGTGCAAATAATCGGGCGATGAAGCCGCACGTAGCGCTGGCGGTTCACAACTGCGACACGACCCAACAGCGGGTTCGCTCGTCATGGCTTGTCGTCATGCGGCAGCACTGAGCGCACGCCCCGTCACGGGTATCGCGATGGGGCGAGGCATCGTGCGCGCTCGGGTGGTCCCTCAGCGGCGTAGGCTCGTTGCGAGGGCCGGTCGGCAGTGGCACCTTCAACAAGCGTCCGGCCGCATTTCAGGCCTCACGCTGGCGCCGACGAGATGATCGGGGAATCCCTGTCAGCCGAAGCCGTCCACCGATCCGTCGTATAGGCGAGCCTCGTTGCGCACCGCGAACCCTTCTGTGATGGCCATGTCGCCCTCCAAATAAGGGGTTCGACATCTCCCGGCCGCGCTCACCATATGGTTACTCCGTGTGTACGACTTCGGTCAGATGGCGTAGATTCACCGCCGGGTCACGTCCGCCGGAGTGGTGTACCGATGGCCACCGGGTGATCGAGTCTCGAACTCCTCGCCATGCCCACCGCCATCGGCGCCATCAGGGCGATCGGACTGCCGCCCGGGGCATCCCGGCCACGCGTGTCGACAGGCTTTCCCCCCGGCGCGATGCTCGTCGAGAGCTACCTCGCCGATGCAGCACTCCTATGAGGTGCCAGCGCGGGCGTGGCATGGCCTGCGCCGCTGGGATGGTGGTCGATCCATGACAGGCCGCCGCGGTCGAGCTGCTGCCGTGCGCGGGTGACGGCGACGTAGGCAAGGCGGGCTTCGGAGTCGTCGATGGGTCCTGGCACGGGCTGGCCGGTGTCGTCTGTCTCGTCAGTCTCCTTGGGTGGAGTGAAGTCGTCGGCGATCTTCACCGTGGGCCATTCACGACCTTTGGCTTTGTGAGCGGTCGAGACGATCACGTCGGCATGCTGCTCGTCGTCGAGTTGGTCGACGGCCGTGAGGATCTTGTTGGTGCCGTGTTTGTCAATGAGGTCGACGAAGGGCTGCAGGTCTCCTCCGGCTGGGTCGTGCTCTGCGTAGTCCTGGAGGTCGCCCCAGGTGGCGAAGAGGACGAGTTCGGGATGGTAACTATCACTGTCGGTGATCGCGGACATCGTGGTCTTGGAGACCTCCGCGCCCTAGACCTCCGCGAGGTGGGCGGAGATCTCTCCGTGGGTCAGGCCGCGGGCGGACAGCGAGAGCACCATCTCATCGACGCCGGTCAGCCGGCGCTGCCGCTTCTTGACGACTGCGGCTCGAAGGAGCCTGCACGGTCCCGGGGAACCTCGAGTACAACCGGTCCGACCTCGGTCACCATGGTCTTGGACCGGGTGCCGTTGCGGGTGTTGCCGTCGGCTGCCTTCTCGTGCTTCTCGTGACCGAGGTGGTCGGTGATCTCGCCTTCCAGGGCGGACTCGAGGATCCTCTTCGTCAGCTGCTGCAGCAGCCCGCCCTGGCCTGTGAGCCTGATCCCGTCGGCCTTCGCCCGGTCGACCAACTGACCGATCAACTGGTCGTCCAGAACGTCCGGCACCCCGGCGGGCTTCACTTCCTCGACGGCCTCAGCCGAGACGATCACGTCTGTCATCAGGTGTGACTTCCTGTTCGAAAATCCACCGTTGACGGTACAGACCCGCGCAGGGCGGCGCAGTGATTGCTTTGGCAGCGCATGGAGGTGCTGATCAGGGGGTTACTGATTGCGCAGACTGAAGTGGGCTGCTGATGCGCACGGTGCGCGGGGGCGGTCTATGGCTGCGTGCCGGTGTGACGGCGCAGTGCCTGCCAGCGCCGCTCGAAGTCCTCGGACCCTTCGGCGATATAGGCGGGGGTGATGGGCCTGTTGTACTGGGCGGTGATTCCCCGGTCCGCGCAGGCTTGCGCAACGTCCGACGTCTCAGGAGCGTCGGTGCGCACCCGCTGCTCGGCCCAGACGTTGTAGACGCGCCAGCGCACGAAGTGCCGACGCAAGTTGGCCGGGCTGATGGGCTTGCCGCCGCGGCCGAGCAGTCCCTTCCCTGCACAGTAGGCCGACAGCTGCTCGTCGCTGGGCTCGCGCCCCTCCTGGTCCTGGTCCTGGTACTCCATCCACGCGAGGTAGTACCGGTCAGGAGCGGTGAGGTCGCCTCCCCCGGCCAAGGGCTGCGGCGGCTCGTCGATGGGAGCATCCACCCGGGGGCCACGCATCTCCTTCGCCGCCTGCGCGGGAGCGCCGGCGGTCGCCGACAGCGGGTCTGCCCTCTGCGGGAGCGGCTCGTCGGCTTCCTGCTCGACCGGATCGGCGGCGTCCTCGGCCGGGGGTTCGGTCGTGCCGAACTCGCGCTCCTTAAAGCTCACTACGAAGCCCGTCAGGTCCTCGCCCGTGATGGGCCGGCCGCCGTCGCCCGTGATCGTGTCCCGCTCGTCCACGTACGCCGCAAGGGCGGCAGCGTCGGGGAAGGCGCCGCGCTCCTGCTCGTAGCTGCGCCAGGCGCTGTAGAAGTAGTCGTACCAGGACTGGCCGGCCGGCCGTGGTTCCTCGACGGCGGCGGTCTCCACACCAGGAAGCGCATAGCGTTTCTTCAGGACCTGGAGCAGGGGTTGCAGCTGCTCTTCAAAGAGTGGTTCGCCGGCGCCGGTGGAGATGCCGTACTGGTCACGGAGCCATAACGCCCACTGCGCGGTGGTCGGTTCGGCTGGGAACTGCGCGATGAACTCCTGGTAGGCCCCCGCGAACCGCTCGGCGGCATCCTCAGTGGAATCCTGTAGACCAGGCGGCCGCTCGGGCGCTGCGGCCGGGGCCTGCACCGCTCCCGGCTCTACTTCGTCCGCTTCCGCTACCTCGTGCGCACGGTCTGCCGCCGCTTCGAGCGCAGGACCTTCCGGCCGGTCCGGGACGCGTTCGAGGGTGAACAGGATCGGCGCCTCGATGCCGGCGGCGGCGAGACCGGCGGGCGCTGTCTCGGCCAGCGGGACGCCGAACCTGGCCAGCCGGAGCGGCATCAACGCCTGGGCGGGAGCCTTGCGGCGCCAGGCGCGGCCGAAGCGCGAGCGGAGGCTGGCCTGGTAGACCAGGCGCTCCCGTTCGAGCGTGATGACCTCCTCGTAGGAACGCAGCTCCCACAGCTTCATCCGGCGCCACAGGAGAAAGGTGGGGACCGGCGAGAGGATCCAGCGTGTGAGGCGTACGCCCTCCATGTGCTTGTCGGCGGTGATGTCGGCGATGCGGCCGATCGCGTGCCTGGCCGCCTCCACAGCGACGATGAATAGGATCGGGATCACCGCATGCATGCCGACGCCGAGCAGGTCTGGCCAGGCCGCGGCGCCGTTGAACGCGACCGTCGCGGCCGTCAGCAGCCACGCCGTCTGTCGCAGCAGGGGGAAAGGGATGCGGATCCAGGTGAGCAGCAGGTCCAGGGCGAGCAGCACGCAGATGCCGGCGTCGATGCCGATCGGGAAGACGGAGGCAAAGCTCCCGAAACCCTTCTCGGCAGCCAGGTCACGGACAGCGGAGTAGGAGCCCGCGAAGCCGATGCTAGCGATGATGACGGCGCCGGTAACGACTACGCCGATGAGGATCCGGTGAGCCCGAGTCAGCACGATCCGGCCGCTCCCGCCCGGTCGGGGTATCTCCCCGCTCCCCGCCCTCACGTCCCACTCCCCTGCCTACGCCTGACCACTGAGCTGCTTTTCACCCTCCCACGAAGCGCCGTGGAATGCGGGCCGTCCGTCGGCCCTGGGGCAGACTGCCTGCGAAAAGTGAAGTGATCATTGAGGACCATCTGCGGCGGTGTGCAGTACGCGTCCGTGCTGCCTCGCCTGCTGGAAAATAGTGCGACGCCCGTCCCCGGCTGATGGGTCAGGCGCGCGTGCCGGTATTGCGTCGGAACAACCTCACCGCTTCCGCGTGGCGTTGAGGCGTTGAATGCCGAGGGCGTCGGCAACCGCAGCGATGTCCTTCAAGGGCTTCGCTTGCGGGGATCAAAAAAGCGCAGCGGGCGCTGGGTGACGATGGTGTCCTTCAAGCGCTGCTTGCGTCGAACGAAGGGCAGCAGCTTGGGGTGCCAGTCCGGGTTGCTGCGGAGGGGTTTGATGGCGTCGCAGGCGGCAGCATCCGATGACCTCCGGGAGCAGGAGCAGGAGCAGGAGCCGGTGGCGCACAGCTGTGCTCGCGTTCGGCGGGGTGTGATCGTCTGCGGGTGAAGTGAGTTGTCGTGTCGGGGCCGGTGTTGGAGGTCCCGGCCTTCGGTCTGTACCCAGCTGCTCGCTGGTTACCGGGGAAAAGTCGAGCCAGAGCCGTCAACCCACACCGAAAACCCCCATAAATGAGTGAGGTTCACATAAAACATTGTGACTCTAAAATAGAATTGAGTGGAGCGCTGCTACCATAGTGGGCGGATTTATAGGTTTGGGAGGGTGAGTGAGTCAGCCGCACGAAGAGGCCGCGATGAACGCGACCGAGGCACGAAACGCCCTCTATGCCCTGGTGAAGCGCGCCGAGGAGGAAGGGCACCCCACGCTGATCCACAAGCGGCAGGATCGCGCTGTGCTGGCGCCGCTCGACCGGCTGCCGGCGGCCCGGACGACCGAGGTGCTGAC
This sequence comes from Streptomyces sp. NPDC051219, assembly GCF_040682335.1. Classification (NCBI taxonomy): domain Bacteria; kingdom Bacillati; phylum Actinomycetota; class Actinomycetes; order Kitasatosporales; family Streptomycetaceae; genus Streptomyces; species Streptomyces sp. NPDC051219. The sequence goes on along the minus strand of NZ_JBFBAS010000032.1, from coordinate 21,071 downwards.
GTCCCACGCGCTGAGCGCGGCACAGGCGAAGTTCGGTGAACTCATCACGCGGGCGGCCAAGGGCCAGCCGCAGGTGCTCCTGCGGAACACCACGCCGGTCGCGGTGCTGCTGCCCGTCGACGCCGCCTGCGGTGTTCCCTCATCGGATACGGACGCACACACCGGCGCGGCGCCCGCAGGCGGTGCGGTGACCAGCCCACGCAATCCGGTCCGCGACATCACACCGCGCAGGCTCGCCACGCTGGGCGACGCCATCGGCGCCGTGCTCACCTCCGGCCCGGCCGGCGGCCCCACGTTCGGGCTGCCCGGGCTGGACGCTGCGACAGGCGGCCTGCAGCCAGGCCGGCTGACGCTCGTGGCGGCCGCCCCGAACGTCGGCGGAAGCCTGCTGGGACTGGCTGCCGCACGGCAGACCGCGCTCGTCGACAACCGCCGCGTCCTGTACGCGGCGTCGGGACCCAACCGGGCCGACGTCACCCGCCGGATCATCGCCGCGGAGACCGGCGGCGACTACCCGCGCCTGAGGCAGGGCCGCCTCACTGCGCACGAGCAGCAGGTCGCCCACCAACTGGTCCAGGCACCGCTGCTCATCGACGACGGCAGCGACCTGACCGCCGAGGCCATCGCAGAAACCGCCCCGCACGTCAAGGACCTGGCCCTCGTGGTCGTGGACCGGCTCCAGAGCGCCCACAACCCCCGCCTCCCCCTGTCCGGCAACCGCCTGCCGGACGCCTCCCACATTTTGGCCGCCCTCGCCCGCACGCTCCACGTCCCGGTCCTGGCCATCGTGGACAGCGACGACCCCGCACTCCTGAGCCTCCTGGACCCCGACGTCCTGCTGACCCTCACCCCGACCACAAACCCCTCCAAAGTCCAGGTGAGAGTCGCGGAGCGGGACTTCGGCACCATCAGCTCGGCCTATCTGCAGCCCGACCTGATCCACGCCCGTTTCACCGACGCACCCAAAAGCCGTGCGGCGGAACTAGCAAAGGCGGCGCTCCCCTACACCTCCGGAGCCCAGCAAGGACTCCCCGCCTTGGCCACTCACGCCTTGGCCGCACTGCGCACCGCGGTGGGCAACGGCGACGACGTATCCGTGGAGAACCTCGGGGCCTCTTTGGTCTCCGCCTTTGCCTCGGTGACGCAGCTGCCGGACACCGCCGAGGGCCGCCGTCTGGCCCACGCACTGCGCTCCTACGACCCCGCGCTGCGCGCCAACTGCCCTGCGCTGCACGCCGACAACACCGAGGCCGCGGCCGCCGGCACCACCGAGCAGCAGGCACCCTCCGGGCCCCCGGCCACGGCCCCTGCCCAGCCGACCGAGGACACCGAGCAGACCCCGCACGACGCCGGCGAGGACGAGGCGTGGGTGCAGCCGGGCGATGAGGACGAACCGGCGGGCACGGTCTTCCCCGCCCTCAACATCCTCAAAGACTGCATGGGACGCTCGACGTACCACCCCATCCCGGTGATCCGGCAGGAAGACCGCAAAAGCGGACCGTGGACGATCTTCCGTGAAGTCATGGACGGCGAACCGCGCTGGGTCCACCCCGACATCACGACCGAGAAGACCAAGGCCGGCAAACGCGACCGGCTCATCGTGCCCGAGCAGTTCGGCACCGGCCGGCTATGCACCATCGACCGCAACGGCTCCTACCCCTCGGCCTGTTCCGCCGTACCGCTCGCACCGAACAAGCTCCAGCACACCGGACCCCTTCAGGAGATCGGAAAAGACCGCGCCGGGGCGTTCCTGATCACCGTCCCCGCCTGGAACCACCCCAACATGCCGCACCCGCTGGGCCGCCTCGCCGAGCGGACCGACGAACAAGGCCGCACCTGGGTGACCACTCCCCACATCCGCCAGCTGCAAAAGCTCATCACAAACGGATTCATCACCGAGCCGCTCACCGTCCACGACTCCTGGACCGGCAAGGCCAACGAGTCCCTCTTCAAGCCCTTCTACGAAAAGGCCCGCGCTGCCCGCGCCGAACTCCTCCAGGCCGGCGGCGACCCCTACACCGAGTACAAGCGCCGCCTGTCCATCGCCCTGCGCCTGCTGTGGCCCAAGGGAGAAAAAGTCAACTCGCCATTCTGGCGCCCCGACTGGCGCATGGCCATCGTCGCCGAGGCCTCCGTACGACACTGGAGCGTCGCCCACCGAGCCGTCGAAGCCGGACACACCCTCGTCGCCCTGCGCAACGTCGACGAGGCCGTGTTCTACACCCCCGACGGCAACGCCCCCGACACCTACAAGGTCGGCACCGGATTCGGCGAAGTCAAGGTCAAGACCGCCTCCCCCGACAGTGAGCACTGATGGCCACGGGAGCATCCCTCGGCGCAGCCCTCAATGAGCTGCTCCGCGAACACAACGTCCAGCCCCTGCGACGCCTGTCCACCTACCACGCCAAGCACTGGCACGCCCAGCTCAGCCAGCTCACCCACACCCAGCGAGGCTACGAGGCCCTCGAACACGCCGGGCTGACCGTCCGGCCCGAAACCCTGATCAAATGGCTGTCCGATCCGGAATACAACGTCCGGCGCAGCTACCGTCAAATCATCCACGCCGCCTACGAAAACGCGGCCGTCATTCCCGCCGACCCCATTCCGGAGTCCCTCAAGAACGGCCAGTTCGAGATCACCGGACTGGTCAAGACGGGCGACGACCAGCGTTTCCGCGGCGGCCTCAACAACACCGGCAGAATCACCGCGCCACTGCGGATCGACGGCCGAAGCGGCAACTGGGCGGCAATCGAGCACAAATGGGCCCAGGGCGAACTCGACGACCAGTCCTTCGAAGACGACTTCATCGAGTACGTCATCATCGAAGACATCGGTGAAGGCACCGACGGCTGGGACTTCCCCGGCACCTCCTACACCGTCACGATCTGACCTCGAAGCCCTATCGTTGCAGGTCAGGAGCACTCCTCGTGTTTGTGATCAAGCCTCGGACAGGACGCCAGGCGGGGACACGGCGCGGATGCAGCGCATGAACGAACTGGTGCGCAACCACACCAAGGCCGAACTGCTGCGCATGGCCTACGCGGGCGGCCTCGTGCCGTACCACAACCCCGCGAAGTGGCGCAAGGACGAAATCGCCTCCACCGTGGTAGACACCGAGTTCCGCACCGCCGACCAGCCCGCCCCGGCCCCGCCCGCCGCAGTCACCACACGTCCCATCCCGGCGAAGCCGCTGCCGCAGCAGGACCACCATGACGAGTGCGACAAGTCGGTGTACGACGGTGGCACCTGCACCTGCGACCTCATCGAGCAGTACGGACCGCCCTCCGAACAGGGCGACTACTGAGACAGTCACCCGATCGGGGAGGCACGTTCGGCGCCACGGCTCAGGCGAGGCTCCGCGACGCGATCAGCCGGTTGGTCAGCTCTACCGTGGCGAGGTACCACCAGAAGATCCTGTCGAGGAATGCTTCGTCGTACTCGCCGCGCTGGTCGGCCCGGCGGTGGCGCAGGTCGAAGCGGTTGGCGATCTCGAACAGCGCGCCTTCGTCCTTCCCGAGGTGCTGCTTGATCAGGGCACGGCGTTCCTCAAGGATGCGGGCGAGGTTGAAGATGGCCGATCGCTTGCTCTCGGCTGACGTGTCACGCCCTCGGAAGAGGGCGATGGCGTGGCGGACACCGGCGGTGGTGTCGGGTGGGCTGTCGTTGAGGGCGGGCGCGGTGCACCAGCTGGCTTCGGGCGTCGTCGGTGACGGCGACCAGGCGCCCGAGGTCCTCACCCTCGGCGGCCAGTTCGTAATCGATGCCGGCCTCGCGCAGCAGCTGGTTGACTTTCCACCGGTACAGGACGCGTGCCGGGCCGTTGTGAAACTCCGAGTGGTGCCATCCGCAGCCGCTGTAGGAGTGGAAGCGCCGCGTACGGGGGCGGCTCACCAGGTCGTGGAACACCTCGATCAGCCCGTAGAAGGTGTCTTCGCCCCACGCCTCCGGCGCCAGCGGCCACAGATCAGGGATGCCAAGTCGCCTGTCGATCACGTCGGAGGGGTCAGGCAGCTCGCTGTGATCGTCGATGCATTCCTCGCCGAAGACTTCGACCAGGTAGCCGTTGTCGGCGAACTCGCCGATGAGCCGCGCGAAGTCCCGTCGGGTGTCCCGCGCGGTACTGCCATCGTGAGCGAGTCCATTGCCGCGGCGCTGCGGCCAGTACGGCCGGGGCGCGGCCGCATGCCTGAGCTCGGGCGCCCGGCGGACGAGTTCGGTGAACCAGTCGTGCTGGTCCATCACGGCCCGTTTGGTGCCCCAGCCGGTGGCGGTGGTCGCCCAGGGATCGGATGTCGGCGCGGTGTGGTTGGGCAGATCCTCGAAGTCGGCGACTGCGGTTGTGCCGGCCACGGCCTCCGTCATGAGCCAAATAGCCCGGTCCTGCCAGGAGCCTGTGGACCGGAGCACGCGCTCGCCCTCGGATATGAACAGCGATGCGGGCCAGAGGAGTTCGTAATTGCTCAGGTCCAGACTCACCACAACATCATCACCCATAGAAGATGTGTCCCGACCCTGGGCGATGAATTCCCGTCTCAGTCCCGGATGAGCTCCTGGAACTGCGGACATCCCACCGCATGCCACTCCCTGACGAGGACTTCCCCGGCAACGACCACGACCTCCGCGTACCACGGCAGACAGTCGTGGCACGCACGGATCTCGTACGAGTTGCCGTCTTCGTCGAACGCCTTGAGATCGACGGAGCCGACCGGCGCCCGGTAGGTGACGTCCTGCTGCGGATCGGAGCCTTCTGCCATGGCGGCCAGTATCTACCAGCGCTCAGATGGCCTTCGGGGCAAGGAACGTGACCCGTCCGCCACGATCGTCAGCGGACCCGCACAGGACTGCCCGTCTTGCCGCCACACCTGCAGGAACGCTGTGGGAAGCGGCGAGGGGCGTTGTCAGTGGGTGGCCATAGCCTGGCGAGACGGGAACCGCAGAGAGGCACGCCCATGAACGCCAGTTTCTACCGGAGCCAGCTGGACAGAAAGAACAAGGCTCGCGCTGACGCGGAGAAGAAGGTCGGCGAGTTCCGCAAGAAGGAAGCCGACAAGCGCGCGAAGGCCACGAAGGAGAAAGCCGCAGCCGCCAAGGCGAGCAGCCAGGGCACCGTCAACAGCAAGCAGCGTGCTGCCCAGCGGTACGAGAACGAGGCCAACAAAGCTGGCCAGGACGCCAGCACGTGGAGCGCCAAGGTCGGCAAGCTCTCCAAGGAGGCAGCTGACCTGTCGGCCAAGCTGGCGAAGGCGGAACAGGTTGAGCGGGCCGCCGCAGAGAAGGCTCGCCAGCGTGAACAGCAGAAGACGGAGCGTCATGCCGCAGCTGAGCAGCAGAAGATCAAGAGCCGTCTGTCGGCGACGGAGGGCGAGGTGCGCACGGTGCTGAAAGAACTGCGGGCCCCGAAGCCGGAGAAACTGCGAGTGCTGCTACTGGCAGCCGCCTCCGCCGGTGACCTGCGAGTCGGCCAGGAACAACAGAGGATTCGTGCGGCCGTGCAGAGCGCCACCCATCGCAACCTTGTCGAACTGGATGTCCACCCTGCTGCGACGGCGGACGTCTTCCTGGACGCGCTGACCCGGTTCCGTCCCCACGTCGTGCACTTCTCCGGCCACAGCACACAGGACCTGATCGCTTTCGAGAAGGGCGAGGACGGCTTCCACGAAGGTGCCATCGTCAGCGCCAGCGCCTTCGCCCGGGCCATCGCCGTCGTGGACGACAAGCCGCTGCTGGTCCTGCTGAACTCCTGCCACTCCGCAGCCCAGACCGGGAAGCTGGTCGGCACCGTGCCGTTCGCCATCGGAATGTCCGACACTATCGGCGATGTCGACGCCATCACCTATGCCGCCCGGTTCTACGCCGCCGTCGCCGACGGCCAGTCCGTCCAAGCCGCCCACCTGCTCAGCCGTGTGGCCATCGAAATGAACGGCCTGCTCGACCGCGACCTGCCGACCCTGGCCTGTGCAGCGGACGTCGACCCGAGCGCTACAAAGCTGGTGACGCCGCCTCCGGAGTAGGACGTGGGCATCTCGTGCATGAGCATCCGATCCCCTGCCGTGGATACGCCTGCGAGCCCGGACCGATCGGTCCGGGCTCGCAGGCTGTTCGGGCGCGGTTGCTACAGGTCGAACTCGAGGTGCTCGATGTCCATGAAGCGGACCTCCTCCAGCTGGCCGGCGCGGCGGCGGTGGGCGGGCAGTATCACCAAGGCCACGCATGACCAGTGGGCTCTCGCCCGGCGCGGTCAGGCGGCCGAGATGGGATGGCTGCGCGGGCAGATCGCGCGGATCGAGGCCCGGCTTGCCCGGCCGCTGGGTGCCAAGGCGGACAAGCGGTCCGGGCTGGTGCGCGGGTACGGATCGCGGGCGGAGTGGCATGCCAAGTCCCGCCGCCTGCACGGGCTGAAGGACCGGCTGGCGGGGCTGGAGGAGGACTGGGCGGCGGGCCGGGTGCACGTGGTGCGCGGCGGCAAACGCCTGGCCCGCCTGCGCCACCATCTGGACGAGGCCCAGCTCACCGAGCAGGCCTGGCGGAGCGGTGGCGGGCGACGCGGATGTTCCTGGCCGCCGACGGGGAGTCGGCAAACGCTACGGCAACGAGACCGACGAGGGTGTTTACTCGAGTGTGTAGTAGTTGATCTTGCTGGGTGTTGGTCGGGCCCCCGGTTCGACGAAAGGCATCACGCACTGTGAGTACGGACAGCATTGAGCAGACGGCTGGTCAGGAACCCCTGGCGGAGGGCCGGGAGGCTGCTGCGCGGCGGCTGGCGGGGGTCTTGTCGCCGCAGGCGATCGACTCCCTGATCGCGGACGCGGCGCGTTGCAGCGGCCACAGGGCCGGCCGGTTGTTGTAGGGGAAGACCAGCACGCGGTCCTGGGCCGCCCACGCGGCGTACGGCTGCGGCAGCGGTCCGGCGCTCGTGAGGGTGGGCCGTACAGCGTTCCACCCGAAGGGGCGGACCAGCATCCAACCGGCGGCTGCATCATGTACTGGGCCGTGTCTTGCCCGGTCCGGCCGACCAGCCAGTCCTCGAAGTGCTGCAGGGCAACCTGGCGTTCGGCCCGCCACACCGCGGTCCCCCCCGGTCCAGTCGTAGCTGGTCGTCCCGTGCAGGAGGCGTGCGCGGTGCTCCTCGTCGGCGTGGAGGGTGTCCTGGTACAGGTCGTGCCATGCCTCCCCCTCCTCGTGGAGCAACTGTTCGTTGTCCTTGGCCTGTGGGCCGGTCAGCAGGTCGCGGGCGATGTTGGCCGCGGCCGTGAACCGGGCCGGGGAGTGCCAGGCCACGTCCTCCTCCAGGGCCGTCACGACATCCAGCAGATGCTGGTCCTTCTCTCGCGAGGGTGTTCCGGACGTCCATGCCATCTGTGAGCGCACTCTCTCGGCAGCGTCCATGAGCAGAATCTCCGGGCGGGTGCAGAGCGTGGCGGCCGCCAGCTTCCACAGGTTGCGGGCGGCCCGTTGCCGCAGAAGGGGAAGCAGACCGTCGAGGAACGCGTCGGTGACCGGCTCGGCCACCGCGATCGCGGTCATCACCGCGTCGGTCAGCATCCGGCCCTGGTAGTCGCGGTACGCGCGCTGGTACTGCCCCCGAAGCCGCAGCGAGACCGTGCGGGCCCGCTCCGCCAGCCCGGTGGGCAGACGTAGCCGCAAGGGCAGGTCCGTCCGCGGATCGCCGCGCCGCGCGGCGGCGGGTAGCGCAGAACGGTGGAGATGTGCGTCAGCCGATCCTCGGGATCCTCCGGCTCCTGCCGCCCGATATGCTCCGCCAGCAGCCGGCGGATCGTCGCATCCCGTGAAGTGCCTTCCCTCGCCATGATGGTGGCCAGCGCCTCGAACGCACACGACGGGAGCCGGACGTTGGTCTCCGTGATCTCCATACGGCCAGACACACCGCCATTATCAAGACTGCCTCGGCCCCGGCACCCACGTCCGGCCCTTCGCAGGACCGGAAGATCCCACTTCGTGGCCTTCCCGAGGGTCTGTACTGCCGTCTCCCGAGCGTAGACCGGCCGGGAAACCTCCCCGGCCACGGCGGCCCGGCGCTCGGTCGTCGGTCTCTGCACACCGCAGGCGCGGCAACGGGAAACCCTCGGGGCACCACGCCACCGCGGCCAGGCTCACCCGAGTCCGAGCGGCGCGCGTGCGTGGCCGGCCCTCAGTTGCCGAGGACACACCTCCCTGCCCATCCGGGTCTGCGCCGCACACGGCCTTCAGCGTTCCCGGTGGACGCCTCGTAGAAAGGCGGGCACCGATGCCCACGGGCCCGGGATACTTCGGGGATGCCGAAGATGGATCTCGAAGCCGTACGGACGGCGCTGCGTTCCCACGACCCCACGGCGCTGCTGGAGTTGCCCGAGGGACAGTGGCTGGACGCCAAGAAGGCTTCGTACGAGATGCGTGATCCGCACGCGGTCGAGGAACTCGCCAAGGATGTCGCGGCGTTCGCCAACGGGGGCGGCGGCATCATCGTCGTGGGGATCACCACGCGTCTGGAGCACGGGCGGGAGATTCTCGACAAGGCGGTCCCGGTCGAGCGGTCGTCCGTCGATCTCGACCAGTGGCGCAAGCTGATCCGTCAGCACATCACCCCGGCCCCGCGCCGGGTGAGCGTGGAGTGGTCCGATGACGGGCAGGGCGCCTGCGTGGTCTACATCGACGTCCCCGCCCAGGATCCTGGGTGCCTGTTCGTGGTGGCGGCACCCACCGGCAAGAACGGCGCGCCCCGGACGGATACCATCGCGGTGCCCGTCCGTGAGGCGGACGGCACGCACTGGCTGCCGCGCACCGAACTCCAGCGGCTGCTCTCCCGCGGCGTTGCTGCTTCGGGGATGCCGACAGCCCAGGCACTCGCCGAGCTCCTGCGCGAGACCGTGACCCGGGCGCAGCCGGAGCCCGCCCCGGCCGGGCCACAGATCGGGCAGGGTCTGCCCAGCCGCCGGCAGGAGATCCGCGAAGCCTACGAGCAGTTGCGCACCGCCGGGCTGGGCCGTCCGGTCGGCGAGGCGTACACCCGCGGTCCCGCCGCCCTACAGGAGTTCGAGGGCGGGGAAGGGCAGCCCGGATGGGTGCTGTGCGTGGTGGGCGGCCGAGCGCCGGTCGCGGTGGCCCAGCCCGTGTGGCAGGCCATCAGGGCCGCCGGCCGGGACGGTGCGGGCGGCCATCCACTCGCTGTGGTCGGCTATCCCGTCCCAGGCGCTGACCGGGCCGACCGCCGCAGCCCGTGGGCGGTGCCGCCGGACGCCCAGAATGTCGATCTCGACGGCGGCAGCTGGGGAGCGGGCCAACTCGTACGGTCGGGGCGGGGTGTGTGGCGGTGGGAGCCGGCCGAGCGGCTCGGCTTCATCGTGTCTCGGTACTCCCCGGAACTGGACGGCGCAGCAGCCCGCCCCGCAGCTGCGTCTGCGGGCGCTGGTGACCTGGCCATGGACGGACACGGCCGGCCTGCAGATCACCCCGGGCAAACGTCAGGACCTTGAACGGGCTCTGCCCTACAACGCGCTGGCCGGTGCGGTGACCATTCTGTCCCAGCGCCGAGGCGCCGAACTCCCCGCCGCCCACTGGGACAGAGGACCCGGGCGCAATTCCCCCACAGCCCTGAGCTATACCAGCACCATCACGGCGGAGGGCGGCCGCCGAGCCGTCTCGGCAGCGGTCATGATGTCGGTGGGGGAGACGGTGGTGACCTGCGCCGACGTCCTCATCGAGGACGCCTCCGCCTGGGCCGCCATGCTCCCGGGCGACACGGGAACGCAGTTGGGCCTCGCCGACGTACAGGCCCTGCTACTCGCTGCGTGGGAGAGCGCCGCAGAAACGCTGCCCGAGGCCGTCGTGGACCCGGCCCGGATGCAGTGGTCCGCGCCACCCATCACGGAACTGCGTCTGAGTGCCGAAAGCCCCCACGACCAGCCCTCCCCCGGCCTCGGGACGCTGATCGACCTGGAGGCACTGGGCCCCGGGGAGGACGGTGGCCGGCCGGAGATGGCCATCACGATCACCAAATCGCCCACCATGCACCGGCAGGAGCGCCAGGCCGTTCTACGCCGGGCACTGGTGCACATGGCACGGCACTTCGGTCACGTATGGGCCGAGGAAGAACTGCTGTAAGACGGTGGCGTACCCGCCAAGCAACAACTGCGAGGCAGGCAGGGAGTCCGGCCCTTCAGTGTGGCCCGCACCGCGAGCACATCGCCCACCCAGTGATCGCTTGCGAGCCCCGGCACGGCGCGCAGGAGATCAATCAGACGGCGCTGACCGCGAGCACCGCCGTCTGTTGCCCATCGTCACCCGCCACGCATGTCGCCACCCGGTCACGCTCTGGGCGTCGTGTCTGACGAGTCGCGCGGGTGGCCGCCCTCAAGTACCCAGTGAGGCGGGCGCCGTCGGGCGTGGTGGGTCCTAGGATGGACGGCAGGGCAACGGTGGGGGCGGGGGTGGCCTGTGGCGCAGGTGCTCGTTGTCGGTATCGGCGACTTCGACAACGTGGAGGGCCACGGGGACGAGGACTTGCTGGATCCGCGTGCACTGGAGCAACTGCCGTCCGTGGCACCGGCCGTGGACGGTTTAGCCGCCCAGATGGCGAAGGTTCCGGGCTTGACCGTGCTCGGTGGCGGTGCCGTGCACGACCTGGAGGCCCGGGAGCTCATCCAGGTATGGCGGAACGCGCGGCGGACGGCGCGGGAACGCGGCGACGGCGAGACCCTCATCATGCACTTTGCCGGACACGGCGTTGCCGGCAGCGGAGACCACACACTGTTCCTGGCCACGCGGGACAGCGACCGCTTGAACATGGCGTGGACGGCACCGCAGGTTGGCGGGTGGCTGGCGGAGGTGGAATCCGATCTAGGCGGGGCGCCGCTGTTGCTACTGCTGGATGTGTGCGGTTCCGGCCGCACGGTGATGCAGCAGATCTTGGAGGGCATCCGAGCACAGGAGCGCCGAGCCTGGGTCATCGCCGCGTGTGCGCCCGACGAGAAGACCTATCAGGCGCGTTTCACCACGGCGGCAGGCACGGTGGTGGAGCGGCTGCGGGAAGGGCGACTGGATCTGTCTCCGGCGCTGCGGCATGTGCCGGTGGAGACGTTGGCGCGGGAGATCGACCGTGAGCTGGCGAGGTCAGCGGTGGCCGACGATCGTCCGGCGCAGAGTGTGCTGCGTACGGTACATCCCGAAGCGCACGTGGAGGTGCCGCCGTTCCTGCCCAATCCGTCCTACCGCGAAACACCGGGCGGCCAGTTCCGGCAGGCGGTGGAGACAGGGCTGTGGCAATTCGCCGCTGCGGTCGACCCGGCTCTTGATCCGCTGCACTTCATTTCCCGCGCGTCCGGGACACCGCAGCAGCAAGACATCGCCCAGGGGTGTTTCTTCACGGGGCGAGAGGAACAACTGAGCCGGATCAAAACGTGGCTTGAGGGAGACGGTCAGCCGTCGCTGATGGTGGTAACGGGCAGTCCGGGGTCGGGAAAGTCAGCGCTGCTGGGGGTGGTGGCGTGTCTGGCTCATCCGCAGCTACGTGAGGTGACGCGTCAGATCGCCACGGCAATCCCCCGCCACGTCCGGCCGGAGCTCAACCCGGATGTGGCGGCGGTGCATGCTCGTCAACGGGGTCCCAGCGAGGTGCTTTCGTCCGTGGCGTCGCAGCTGGGGCTGGGTGAGGAGCCCAGCAGGGGCTGGACGGCCCGGTCGGTGCTGGAGCGGATCGCTGTGCAGCGGGATACGCCAGTCACGGTCATTGTGGATGCCCTCGATGAGGCGTCGTCGGACATGGCACTCGTCTCCGAGGTCCTGCTGCCGCTGGCCCGTACTCGGCGCCGCTCGGACGACTTCGGCGCGTCCGGCAAGGATCCTGTGCTGTGCCGGGTGCTGATCGGTATGCGGCCGTGGTGGGACCGGTATGCCGCTCTGCTGGACGAGCTGGAGGGCAATGCTCAGCTGCTCGATCTTGACGACATCCCCCTCGCCCAGCGGACGGCCGAGCTGACCGGCTACCTGTGCGATGTTCTGGAGACCTCGCCCGTCTACAGCGGCCCCGGCACAGGGGCATTGCGGGCGATGACGGCCGAGACGGTCGCCATGCGGCTTGGCGAGCAACACAAGCGTGGTGCGTTCCTGCTGGCCTCGCTGTTCGCCCACTACCTCGTCCATCAGGATGTGGCGCCGCCGGTGGAGGAGGTCACCCAGCGGATTCCCGCCGACCTGCCGGCCATGCTGGATCTGCATCTGGACGTGCTGGAGCGTCAGCATCCTTGCACCTCGGCGGTCCTCGCAGCGGTGGCGCACGGCTACGGCCAGGGCATGCCGCTCGAGGTCGTCCATCACGTCGCCAAAGCGTTTGTCGGGCCCGGCGTTGCCGAGCCCGACCTCGTCGACACCCGCAACGCGCTGCGCGCGGCCGCGTTCTACCTGCGGTTCAGCACCGACAGCGACGGCCGTCACCTGTACCGCTTCTACCACCAAAGCCTGGTGGATCATCTCCAGCGGAGGCATGCGGGGGTGAGCCGCTATGAGATCTTCGTGCGGGTGCTGGACACCGTGCCGGGGCCTGATGATTTCTCTGCACGCAGCTTCGGCCTAGCGCTGCCGTATGTGCTGCGACATGCCGCGCAGTACGCCCGGGAAGCCGGAGCCCTGGATGCGCTGCTGCTGTCGGCGTCTTTCCTGATCAACTGTGATCCCCAACTGCTGTTGGGACACATGGATCCAGGCAGTGTGCGGGCCCAGTTCTCGGCTCTGATGGCCTATTCCGCGCTGTCGCCGCTGCATGAACCGTGGCAGCGACGTGAATGGCTGCGCCACACCGCGATCGTGTGGGGCGAGGCATGGCTGGTTGAGGCCCTGGACAACCTCGAGGAGCAGTCCGCCCAGCCGTTGCAGCCGCGGATCCTCAACTTCCGCTGGGGCACAGCCGAGCGGCAGTCCTCCCAGCCGGACGTCGTCAGCCACGCCGCTCTCGTGCACTGCTCCGGCCGCTGGCTGGCGGTCCTGGTCGACGAGGAGGGCGTGGAGTTGTGGGATGCCCGCGTGGGCGTCTTTCTGCGCCTGTTCTCTGAAATCCCGGCCGACTGCCTGCTGACCGCACTGTGCAGCGGCGACGGCCCCGACGGCCCGCTGATTGCCGCCGGCACCTCCGACGGTCAGGTGTTCGTGTGGGATCTCAACACTCAGGTCCTGTATACCCGTATTCGCACCGACGGCCACGCCATCGCAGCCCTGTCCATCGGCCATCTGCGTGAGGCACCCGCGGTGATGGCCTGCGGTGGAGGAGAAGTCACGCTCTACGACCTGTCCGGCCGCCGGATGGCATCGATGGATGTGCTCGCCAGCTGGCTGTGCGGCATGGAGGCAGACGAGAGTGTGGAGGACCTGTGGGAGCCGGACCTCGACATTACGGGATACGACTGCACGGCAGTGGCGGCCTGCGATCTTGACGCCTCACCCGTCGTCATAGCGGGCGCGGTCGACGGTGCACTCCATGTGTGGAACGTGGACGGCAGTCGGCACCGCACCTTCCCGGGCGGGTCGCAGCCAGTGACTTTGCTGCGAGTCCTGGACGGGCCGGGAGGGCCCTTCGTGGTCGCGGGTGCAGCGGACGGGGCACGTGCTTGGGATATCGGGACCGGTTCTCACCAGCTTCTGCCCGGGGCCGGAGCTTCTCCGACGGGGACCGTGCTGTTCGACCGTGCCGGGCGGCCCTGCTTCGTGTCCGCCGGCACCGGTTCCGCGGTCGAGGCGCACCGCCTTGACGACCCGCAGCCCACCAGCAGTCGCCTGCTGCAGATCCGGGTGAAAGCGCGCATCCTGGCGCTGGCGACGGATAGCCATCAGGTCGCTGCTGTGGGTATGGCACCGTCCGGGACGATATTCCTCTCGCACACCCAGGACAGCCCGGCGCCAGTCCTGGCTCCTTGGGCGGGCCACGACAGAGAGGTCGTGACCGTCGCGGTCGGTGCCGCCGATCCTCACGGCCGCGTCCCCGCCGTCAGCGTAGATCTCTCTGGCCATTTCCAGATCTGGGATGCCGCTACCGGCACGGCCGTGCTGTCCGGGGCCCTGCCCGGCATCACGGCTGCGGCCGCAGGCACGCTCGACGGTACGGGTGCTGTTGCCCTGGCGTGCACAGCCCGCGGGCAGAGATGCCTCGAAATCATCAATCTCACCGAGAACAGACGCCGCATCGAGTTGAGGGATTCGGTGGACGCCATGTCCATCGATGACACCGGCATCACCCCCGGCATCACGCTGCAGACCGCAGTCGGCATGTTTGTGCTCCACCCAGACGCTGAGCCCCCCACCTACACCTCTCTGCCCACCCTCGATGAGATGGACCCGCTGCCGGTGGCCTGCTACGCCCTTGCCCGCTGCAGTGGGCAGGACATCACCGTTGTCGCATACGGCAGCGACTCCCTGGCCAGGCACTGGGGACGCCTGACCGTGCATACACCGCCGGAGGGAACACGGGTCCTGGCAACGCTCGACGAGACCATCACGTGCGTGGCAGCCGGTCCGTGGGATGGCCGGGACGCTGTGGCCGTGGGAACCGAGAGCGGCGAGGTCATCATCCTTCTCCTGGCCACAGGCGAGGAATTGTGCCGCTTCCTGGCACACGACATCACTACCGCCACCGTCGATTTCGTGCACACCCAGGGCTCGGATCTGCTGGTGACGTCCGGCGAGGACGACTGCATCCGGGTGTGGGACCCCCAGCCCGCCGGCGGCCTGCTGTCGGAGACCAGTTTCCCCGACTCGCTGGCCCGCATCAGTGTCTGCGGCGACGGGGTCCTTGCCGGATTCGGCGAGCGCGTCGCCTTTTTCAGCTGGGCCGATCTGGCCCAACAGGCAAACACAGAAGACGAGATGGAAAACCGATGAGCAGGATCGTGGTCGTGCACGGAGTACGCAACTACCAGCGCGGCCTGAGCCCGCACGCAGCCCAAGACGCCCTCGCGGCGGCGTGGGAACACAAGCTGGCCGTCGGATACAAGGACGCACGCCTGGAGCACCTCGCCCCGCCCCAGATCAGCGCCGCGTACTACGCCCACCACCTCAACGACGCCGAGGCACAAGGCGCCGGCGATGATCTGGACCGACTGACCTTCGAAGAACAGCAATCAGTGCTGGCCTGGCTGCATGCTGTCGGCCTGCCGTCGGAGCCTGCGGAAGGCCAGTCCTGGGGCGGTCTGCCCCTGCGGCAGACCCTCGACCTCGTGGCCCGCAGACGCGGCATCGCCGCGCAGACCCTCGCACGCATCGCCGTGGCGCTGCTGCCCGAGGTATACCGCTACCTGTCCTCGCCGGCCCGCCGAGCCGCCGCCCGCCGGGAGGTAATCCAGGCAGTAGAGGCCTCCGGCGCCGACGTCGTCGTAGCGCATTCACTCGGATCCGTGGTCGCCTACGAGGCCCTGCACGACCATCCAGAGCTGGGTGTGAGCACCTTCATCACCCTGGGCTCACCCCTCGGGCTGCCCGGCGCCGTCTTCGATGCGCTCGATCCCGCGCCCGGAAAAGGCCGCGGGCAGTGCCCGCCGGGTGTTACACACTGGACCAACATCGCCGACGCCGGCGATCTGGTCGCCCTCCCCCGGCGCTTGGGTGACCGCTTCCCCGTCACCACCCACCAGGAACTGCACATGGCCATCGCCGACTTCCATACCCTCGGCATGTATCTGGCATCCGGTCTCACGGCCGCCGCGATCGCTCCACACTGCAGTTGACGCAGAGGTGCCTGATCAAGTCGGGCTCGCTCGCTTGCCCCTGTTGACGGATTCATGTGCTGCGTCGGGCGCGGCCCTCGGAGCCAGCGTTGTAGGTGCGGACACGCCCGCGGGTGCGGAGGGCGTCGCGCTGCGCACCTGATCCTTCCTGTCACGCAGGGTGACTCTGGTCGCTGAACCACGCGATCGTCGCACCGAGCGGGACTCTGGAGATCTCGAGCGCAATTCCTGCCAGCATCCCTGACCAGCGCAAACCAGTCCACCGAACTACGCAGCGATAAAAGAATCCCGTACCGATCACTACATTCCGAGACGATCACTGAACTCGCACCTCAGAGGCCCTACGGCTTCCGAAGTTCCTGAGGAAACCGCAGCTTAGAGCTCTTCCAGGCCATGGCAAGAAATCCTGAGATGATCACTAGATCCCCAGGTCAGCACGTCTTTCGCCTAGTGATCACTAACGGATTTGTCACTCGCCGTCGACAAAGGCGGCCTGCTCGCCGCTACCGCCCTGCTGCTCCAGTGGTCCCGCGGCTGGGTCGAACCCGTCGTACCGCCGCCCGAACCACGCCACATCGTCGCCCAGCAGATCCTCGCCCTGTGCCTGCAAGAACACCGCATCGGTGACAAGCTCTGGCAGGAATGGTGGGGCGGCCTAGCCTCCGGCTTTCATGAAGCGCGGTGTCCGGCAGGTGGTCGAGAAAGCAGAAAGCGCCCCTGACCTGCGACGATAGGACTTGCTGAGGGTCCTGTACGTGGCAGTGAAAGAGGCACTTCCCAGGTGAAGAAGAGTAGCGGGACATATCCGCGTGTCCGCGTCGGGGGCGGTGGCCGCGGGGCGGTCTCGCAGGCCGGGGCGGTGCTGCTGGTCGAGACAGTCCGCAAGGTGGGCCTGGACACCGCGATATCGGCGGCGCTGGCGCCGTGGCACAAGCCGCGGGCGGTGCATGACCCCGGCAAGGTCCTGCTGGATGTCGCGCTCGCGACGGCGCTGGGCGGGGACTGCCTGGCCGATGCCGAGAAGTACCCCAACGCTCAGCCACGAAGTGGCCCGGGCCCAGCATCCTGGTCGTACTCACACCGGCCACGGAAACCACACCCGAGGAAAGGCGCGTGGACTCAGGGCTCAAACTGGACGGCACGGCTGCCTACGCCGCAGTCCGGTCTCGGCTGCGAACCGGGCGAGTTCGGTCTTCCAAGTGCGGGTGCGATAGCCGTTGGAGCCGCCCGCATCGGCGGTGATCAGCAGTCTGCCGGCCGTTGGATAGGCGGCTTGCCCGACTCCGTTCCACCAGCGGCGGATCGACTCGACAGCGAACGCGGCGGTGTCGTGGTCGGTGCCCACGTTGACCCAGCCGGTGTTCGCGGCGACGTCGTAGATGCCGTAGGGCACCACCCTGCCCAGCTCGCGGTCGGGGAAGTCGTGGGTGTCGACCCGCACCGGCTCGCCTCTGGGCTCCCATTCACGGCCGTTGTTCTTGAAGGGGCCGACCAGTTCCTTCTAATGCAGTGCGTACGTGCTTCCGCACCCACTTGTTGAGGCGGGTCTGGAACGCGTGGAGCGGATGCCTCAGTTCCTTCTGACCTGTGAGGTCTCAAAGAAGACAGGCACCGTTCTCCACGGTGAGTTTCGTGGTGGTCTGGTGGGCGTCGGGATGACTCCGAACCCTCTTCGGCACGGCGATGCCTATTGAAAGACTGGCAGCGCCCGGCGTCCTCCGGCCGCCATGAAATGGCAGGCCCCCATCGGACGTTGATGCTCGTGGTGCGAGCCCGCCGCATGGTGACCTCCCGTTCGTCTCCGCGAGCCCGTGAGCTCTGGGCGAGACCGAGGCCCGTGCGGTGCGCTGGTGCCGCGAACGGCTTGTGAGATGGCGGACCGGTGAGTCCTGGCATTAGAGCGTCGCGTGGCCCGCATGCGCTCGTCACCAGCGCAGACAACCGAACGAAGGAGACGCATATGAGCGTGTTCTGCGGTATCGACTGGGCGGAACAACATCACGATGTCGCCCTGGTCGACGCGACTGGGCAGCTGATCGCCAAGGCCCGAATCCCGGACGATGCGGCCGGATACCGCCAGCTGCTGGACCTGCTCGCCGAGCACGGTGACACCGAGGCCGAGCCGATGCCAGTGGCCATCGAGACTTCCCGCGGCCTGCTCGTCGCGGTCCTGCGCACCGGCGCACGGCAGGTCTCCTCCGGAGTCGAGTTCCCGCATTCCTGCAGACACTGTGGCCTCACGGACACCGGCGGCACGGGCGACCGCTCTGATCCCGCCGTGGCCGAGGGACTGGGCTTCCGCCCTTATCAACAGGCGACGCTGCCGCTCGTCGAGGTGCGGCAGAATCGCCCCGAACTTGGCTGCCAGCACGGCCCGTTGCCCTTCCAACCCGCTCATGCCAGACCAACGAACCACCGAGCGGAAAGCCACGAGTTAAAGATCTGCACGCCCTAACAACGGCTAACACAATGGGGTGGATTGGCCCTGAAGGCCGTGCCTGGACGGCTTGCGCGACAGCTGCGAAAGCCACGGCGCCTGGCGGCCGCGTCATCGAGTAGCGCTGTAGCTCGTGGGATCTCCGATAGGGCCGACTGGCGTATGTCGACATGCCTCCACCGATGAACGCTGCAAATCTGTACCCAACAGTCACGAGGGGTGGGCTAGGGAGCGGTAGAGATGGCGCGCGCTGTGTGGTCCGGCTCCCTGACCTTTAGTTGGGTCACTTTGCCCATCGGGCTCGCGCCGGCGACAGACTCGCACGCGATCCATTTGCACCAGATCGAGCGTGGGCCCTCGGACCGTGTTCGGAATGCTTTCACGAGGGCCGACCTTGGCGTGCAGACGAAGTCCGAGCCGTATCAGCGGGCCGCCGACGCGAACGTCCCCGGACGCTCCAGCATGAACCTCGACGAGCTGCAGCGCGCCTGGCCCGTCACACCCGTACCCCCTGCCCCGGGGAGCAGTGTCGATGCGGCTCTGCGCCGTTCAGAGGTCGGGTGGTGCCCGTGACCGCCCCGGACCCGGGATCGGCGACCAGGACTGTGCGGCTTGTCCTGGTCGCCGATCCCGGGCTGGCCGCGGAGATCGCCCGGGAGCTGGCTTCCGATCTTCCCGACCGGCTCAGACGGCAGCTCGGTTCGCAGACCGAGTGGCAGGTGCGCACGGTCACCGCTCCGTTGGTCGCGGACGAACAGGTCGAAGTGTCCGACATGGCGGAAGTCGTCAGCACGCTGCTGCCAGACGACGACTGGGACCTCGCCGTCTGCCTCACCGATCTCCCTCGCCGCGCCCACCTGTCTCCGGTCAGTGTCGAGGTCAGCCCCGACCGCCGTGTCGCCCTGGTCTCGCTGCCCGCCCTCGGAGCGCTGGGTCTTCACCGGCGGGTGGCCCGGGCCGTGGTCGGCGTCGTCGGCCGGCTCGCCCCGGATATCGAGGGCCCGGCTCTGCCCGCTGTGCTCGGCCGCCGTGCCACCGGCGCCGAGAGAGCAGCAGAGGACTCCGGGCCCTGCCGGGGGGATCCGAACCGCTACGTCGTGCCCGGTCTGCGCGGCCACCTCCGCTTGGTGTCGGGCATGGTGCGGGCCAACCGCCCCTGGCGGCTGTTCACCACCCTCTCCAAGTCCCTGGCCGGGGTGTTCGCGACCGCCGCCTTCGGCATGATCAACACCAGCACGTGGCTGATCGCCGTCGGCCTCAGTTCTTGGCGCCAGGTGTTGATCGCGGTCCTGTCGGTAGGCGCTCTGACCGCGTGGATCATCATCGATCACGAACTCTGGGAGCGCGCCGGCGGGGATCTGCCCAGCGCTCGTGCCCGGCTCTACCTCTACAACCTCGTCACGGCCGTCTGCATCTCCCTGGGCGTGCTGTTCCTGTACGCGGTGCTCTTCGTCGCGCTGACCGCGGTCGCCGCCCTGCTGCTGGTCCCTTCCGTCTTCGGCCAGATTCTGCAGCAGCCCGCTCAGGCACACGACTATGTGGCACTGAGCTGGTTCATCACGTCCATTGCCATGGTCGGCGGCGCCTTCGGCTCCGGTCTCGAGGAAGATGAGGCAGTGCGCAATGCCGCCTACGGTCAACGCCACCGCGACCGTTGGAAAAGGCTGAGGGAACAAGGCGTCGCGCAACGGCTAACACAATGAGGTGGATTGGCCCTGGTCGCCGTGCCTGGACGGCGGGTTGAGCGTTGTGCGGGCCGTGGGGAGTGGATCGTGTCGGGTCCTGTGGGGGCGGATCGAGTCGCTGCTGCCGAGGAAGGAGCAGCGGTTCCGGTATCCGGGCTGCAAGCCGGTCCCGGACCGGCAGGTGCAGCGCGGGATCTTGTTCGTCCTCCATACGGGCATCCAGTGGGAACATCTGCCGCAGGATCTCGGCTTCGGCTCCGGCATGACCTGCTGGAGACGGCTACGGGACTGGAACGAGGCCGGAGTCTGGCAGCAACTCTGGCCCCTGCTCAAGGGAGCCGGATGTACAGGCAGCCACGAGGTATCGCCAGCCCGGGTGACGGGCTCGCTCACCCATTCAGGTGATGGGTATTCATTTAGCATCGACCTGAGATTCACCACCGGACCTGGTGGCGGTCAGCGGAACGGGTTCTCCGTCCCGCGGTCCGCCTCACTGGCAGCGTTGAGGAGCGCGGCACTGGCGAGGGCGTGGTATCGGCGACGCGTCCGGCGAGCGCGGTGCCGGCGGCCTGGCCGGCACCGATTGAGAGGATCAGCCACGCGTACGCCTCGCTGGTGCGGCCTGCGGGGGTGAGGGCATCGGTGGTCACATAGGCGCAGGCGACGACCACGGTGAGGAACGCGCCGGGCAGGCCGACCGCGGCGGTGGCCGCGTGCGGGCCGGGAAGGGCAGCGGCAGCCACCCGGCCAGGAAGGCGGCTGTACTGGCCAGGAGTTGGCGCGTGGTGGAGCCGGGCCAGCTCGCCGATGCCCCATTGCCCTGCGGCGATGAGCCGCTCGATCACGCCGCGGAGCCGGGCGGCGGTGACCGCGGTCGCATCGTCTGCCGGCCCGAGCCGGACAGCGTCCAGGAAGTCCGGCCCGGCTCCAGGACCGCGACGAAAGAGTAAGGCCAGCCCGGAATGAACTGCGAGGCCGTCTTCGCGCGGCCGTAGACGTGGCAGAACAACCGCTCCGCCGAGCACGGCGCGTTCGATCGCAGCCACAGTGACACATCGACGGCCAGCACGAGCCTGCCGTCGGGAAACCGCGGCAGCGGCATGTCTGCCAGCACCGTCCGCAGCCGTCGACGTCGATGCGGCCGTGGTTGAGCCCGCCGTACATTGCTCCGTGCCCACGACTATGCTCGGGCAGCAGCGTCAGATCCACCGGAGATTTCACCGCACCGTCCGCACACAACACCGCGTC